>NZ_JBNFMU010000172.1:0-43611 GCF_049942315.1 Pseudomonas wayambapalatensis | reverse complement strand
CGCCACTTCAACGAAGTGGCGTTTTCGAATGGAGCGGGAAACGAGACTCGAACTCGCGACCCCGACCTTGGCAAGGTCGTGCTCTACCAACTGAGCTATTCCCGCAATTTGAAGCAAAACCGCATGTGGCGTGAATGGCCTGAGCCTTTCACTACCGCTGCACCGTCAATGGACGCCACAGTTTTAAAACTGGAGCGGGAAACGAGACTCGAACTCGCGACCCCGACCTTGGCAAGGTCGTGCTCTACCAACTGAGCTATTCCCGCATTGGCGTCCCCTAGGGGACTCGAACCCCTGTTACCGCCGTGAAAGGGCGGTGTCCTAGGCCACTAGACGAAGGGGACACGCTACAACTTCACTGCCTGCCGCGTTTCGCTGTGTGCTTTACGCTGCAAGTGGCGCGCATTCTATGGATGCCTCGACAAGCCGTCAACCCCTTTGTGGAAATTTATTTAAATCAACGACTTCCGCCCCTGTACATAGGTCGCGCATGATGCGCCCGGGGATTGGCGTTGCTTTTCTGACGCCAGCCCGGCAAGCTCGCATCAAAGTGCCAGCACTGTAGATTTTCGACCTTGCGCCGACACCCATGGGTATGACCTGTCCGCCAGGCTGCACTGTTCGCCCCCTGGCGAACTCACTACACTCAATGATGCAAAACTTCTTCATGAGGCGTTAACGGTGACACCACTTCTGATCACCCTGCTCATCGTGGCGGGTATCGCGTTGCTGATCGTGATCGGCTACCTCAACAATGTCGTGGAAAACGCCAAGCTCGAGCGCGCGCGCCTTAAAGTCGAGCTGACCGAACGCTTGCGTCGCTGCGGTGAGATCACCGAAACCTTCCCCGGCCAACTGATGACCCCGGCACTCAAGCTGCTGCTGACCCGCCTGGAGCTCAACCTCAATCAGCGCCTGCTGGCGCTGGACAAGCACAACGGCGACTTCAAGGCGCGCATCACCGAACTCGAAGGATTGATTGCCAAGGGCGACAAGTTGCCGGTCAACAACCCGCCGAGCCCGATTCAGACCGAGGTCAAAGCCAAGGACGTGCGCTTCCTGCTTGAGTCGCTGCACAACCAGATCGTGCGCGCTACCCAGGAAAACTTCCTGCAGTCCAACGAAGGCAAGTACTGGGTCAGGGAAATTCGCCACATCCTGGTACTACTGCACATCGAGTTCTTCAATAACCTCGGCCAGCAGGCGTTGCAGCAGAATCAACCAGGCCATGCGCGGCTGGCGTTCGAACGCGGCGTGCAGTACCTGCGCAAACAACCGGAACCGAAACAATATGAAGAGCAACTGACCTACCTGGAAAAACTGCTCGCTCGCGCCAACGCGCAAGTACTGGACCAGATGGAGCCGGCCGAAAATGACCAGAACGCGCTGACCCAGGGCCTGAAAACCGATGAAGACGAGACGTGGAAAAAGCGGGTGATCTACGACTGATCCACAACCGTTGAATACAAGAAGGGCCGCAAAAAGCGGCCCTTCTTGTTTTTCAGCAGTCGCTCAACGCCAGGAAGATCGACGCCAGGCGTTCAAGCCCGCACTGATCGGCCTCACTGAAACGCGCAAGGCTCGGACTGTCCAGGTCGAGCACGCCAATCAGCCTGCCCTCTTTTACCAGCGGGATCACCAGCTCGCTGTTGGACGCGCTGTCACAGGCGATGTGACCTGGGAATGCATGCACATCTTCCACCCGCTGGGTCTGCCGCGTGGCTGCGGCCGCGCCGCACACACCCTTGCCGAATGCGATGCGCACGCACGCCACCTGCCCCTGAAATGGCCCGAGCACCAGTTCTTCGTTGCGGTTGAGGTAGAAACCCGCCCAGTTCAGGTCTTCCACCTGGTGGTAGAGAAATGCCGAGAACTGTGCGGCGTTGGCGATGAAGTCACGTTCGTCGGCGAACAACGCCTGTACTTGCGCAGCCAGCAGGTCATAGCCATCGAGGCCTTTGCCGCTGGCGTTGAGGTCGATCATTGGTTCTGCTCCAGCAATTGCAGTCCGACCCAGTAGCGGGCGAACTGGTAGGCACAACGGCCATTACGGTTGCCGCGGCCGGTGGCCCAGCGCGCAGCGAGGATGTCGAGTTCTTCGGTGCGCTGCCAGGCCAGCCCGGCCGGTCGCGCCAGTTGGCCGATCCAGTGCTCGACCACGTTGAGGAAATGCTCCTGGGTGAACGGATAGAACGACAACCACAAGCCAAAACGGTCAGACAAGGCGATCTTGTCTTCCACCGCTTCGTTGGGGTGCAGCTCGCCGTCGATCATCTTCCAGTTTTCGTTGTCGCTCTGCTTCTCGGGCACCAGGTGACGGCGGTTCGAGGTGGCATAGAGCAGGACGTTGTCCGGCGCCTGCTCGAGCGAACCATCGAGCACACTCTTGAGCACGCGGTAGTCGCCCTCTCCCGCCTCGAACGAGAGGTCGTCGCAGAACAGGATGAAGCGTTGCTCGAGCTTTTGCAGTTGCTCGACCACCCGCGGCAAGTCGGCCAGGTGATCGCGCTCGATCTCGATCAGGCGCAGGCCCTGGCTGGCATGTTCGGCCAGCAGCGCACGCACCAGCGACGACTTGCCGGTGCCCCGCGAGCCCCACAGCAGGGCGTGGTTGGCGGGCATGCCATTGATGAACTGATGGGTGTTGCGGCCCAGTTGCTCACGTTGCTGATCGACGCCGATCAGGTCCGAGAGTCGGATGTCCAGGCTGACTTCCAACGGCATGAGGTAGCCACTGCGACCATCACGCTGCCAGCGCGCAGCGAGGGTCGACGACCAGTCGATCTGCGGTCGGGGCGCCGGCAGCAGCGGTTCGAGGCGGGTCAGTATGGATTCGGCGTGTTCCAGGAATGCAATGAGGCGGGTGTCCATGAAGGTTTCCTTAATCAAGACCGGTTCAGGAGCCGGAGCGCCGCCATCGCGCGACAAGACTGCCCCTACAGAGCCAACAGAGGTTGTGGGAGCAGGCTCGTCCCGCGATGGCCGCACACCGGCCCATTGATTGGATCGCTCGAAACAACAGACAGACCCGCCAGCAGCCGAGGCTGATCGGCTATGCTTGCGCAGCGCAAGGGGCGTTGAACCGGCTCGGGAACCATGGATATCAAGTTCACCAATCGCCTGTCATACAAGCAAGCCCGGTTGACAGTCCTGGTCGGCTTCATCCTGGGAACATTGCTCAGTCTCATCCAGATCGGCATCGATTATGCCAGCGAAGACGCGTCCATCAACCGCGAAGTGCAGGCATTGCTGCAAATAAGCCACGACCCAGCCTCGCGCATCGCCTACAACATCGACGCCGAGCTGGCTCAGGAGCTCACCGGCGGGCTGCTGCAATCGCCAGCGATCATCCGTGCGCGCCTGATCGACAACAACGATACGGTGCTGGCCGACGTCCATCGCCCGCGCCAGGAAGACAGCTACCGGCCGCTCAGCGACTTCCTGTTCGGCGAGCAACGCCAGTTCAAGGACCGCCTGTTCCTCGCCCACATGCCCGACGATTACCTCGGCACCCTGTACCTGGATGTCGACACCTACGCCTTCGGCAGCCGCTTTCTCGACCGCGCCGGCATCACCCTGCTCAACGGCTTCGCCCGCAGCCTGGTGCTGACCGGTATTCTCCTGGGGCTGTTCTACATCATGCTGACCAAACCGCTGGTCACTGTCATCGGCGCCCTGAGCGGCAGCGATCCACGCCAACCCGGACAGACGCGCCTGGACTACCCCACCGGTCATGAGCACGATGAGATCGGGGTACTGGTGAAAGTCGCCAACCAGCAGTTCGTCAGCATGGCCACCGAAATCCAGCAGCGGCGCAACGCCGAAAACCGCCTCACCCAATACCTCAACGAGCTGGAAGACATCGTCTCGGCCCGTACCGAAGAACTCAAGGCCAGCAACAACCGGCTGAGCCAGTCCAACCAGGAACTGGAAGAGGCCCGCCGCCGCGCCCTGGACATGGCCCAGGCGCGCGCCGCCTTCCTGGCCAACATGAGCCACGAGATCCGCACACCGCTCAACGGGATGCTCGGCATGATCGCCCTGGCCCTGGACAGCGGGCTGACCGCCGAGCAACGCCAGCAGCTGTCGATCGCCCACGACTCGGGCAAGGTGCTGGTCGAGCTGCTCAACGATATCCTCGATCTGTCCAAGTTCGATGCCGGGCAACTGGAGCTCGAACGCATTCCTTTCGACATGGGGGCAATGGTCGAGGACACCGCCAATCTGCTGTCGCAGAACGCCGCGCCCAGTGTCGAGCTGACCTGCCTGATCGCTCCGGACTTTCCCAGCACCGTGCTCGGCGACCCCACACGGGTGCGCCAGATCGTCAGCAACCTGCTGTCCAATGCGCTCAAGTTCACCCGTTTCGGGCGCGTCGACGTTCGCCTTTCGAGCATCGTCGGCGGCGTACGCCTTGAAGTGTGCGACACCGGTATCGGAATCCCGGAGGAAGCCCAGGTGCGCATCTTCCAGCCCTTCACCCAGGCTGGCGCAGGCATCACCCGCCAGTACGGCGGCACCGGCTTGGGCCTGGCGCTCACCCACAACCTGTGCAAGGCCATGCACGGGCACCTGCATATCCACTCGCAAACCGGCTTCGGCAGCCGCTTCAGCGCCGACCTGCCCCTGCCCACCCACACCGAAGCGGTCTCGCCTGCGCCGCTGAAGGGTCAGGTGGTGGCACTGAGCAATGCCTCAAGCGGCCTGGCTGAACTACTGCACGGCCTTTTGCCAAGCTGGGGGTTGGATTATCAGCGACGCGACGATCCCAGAGGGCTCGAAGGCATGGCCATCGATCTGCTCATCACCGACGATGCCGAGCACCTGTTCGAACTGCGCCCCGGCCTCAGCGCACCGATCCTGCTGGTCACGGCCTATGGCAACTTCCTGCCCGGCGAGCAAACCGCGCAATTGGCCCCTTTGCACCAGCAGGCACGCCCTCTGGCGCGCAATGCCCTGTACCAGATGCTGCGTCGCACCCTGCACGGCGAGAATGCCACCCCCGCACCCACCGAGGCCGGCCGCCTGCTGGAGCGGCGCGCGCAGATCCTTCTGGTGGAAGACAACCCGGTAAACCAGTTGGTAGCCAAGGGCATGCTCGGCAAGCTCGGCTGCCAGGTACAGGTTGCCGCCCATGGTGCCGAAGCGCTGGAGATACTCGAGCGCGAAGGCTTCGACATGGTGCTGATGGACTGCAACATGCCGGTGATGGATGGCTACGAGGCCAGCCGGCGCATCCGCCAGAGCGGGCGCTGGCCCGACCTGCCAATCGTCGCCCTGACCGCCAACGCCATGCCCGAAGAGCGCGAACGCTGTCGCGCTGCGGGCATGGACGACTACCTGGCCAAGCCGTTCCGCCGCGAAGAACTACTCGCCCTGATCGACCACTGGGTGCCGGTCAGCGGCTGAGCAGTCGCTCGATATCCGCTTCCAGCGCCTGCGGCTTGGTGGTCGGTGCATAGCGCGTGACCTGACCGCTGGACGGATCGACCAGGAACTTGGTGAAGTTCCACTTGATCGTCTGCGTCCCCAGCAGGCCAGGCGCACGCTTCTTCAGCTCGGCGAACAGCGGGTGGGCGCCAGGGCCGTTCACCTCGATCTTGCGAAACAGCGGGAAGCTCACGCCAAAGTTGAGCTCACAGAACTGCGCGATTTCCGACGCATCGCCCGGCTCCTGCTTGCCGAACTGGTTACACGGAAAGCCCAGTACGACAAGGCCCTGGGCGGCATGGTCCTGCCACAGCTTCTCAAGCCCCTTGTACTGCGGCGTGAAACCGCACTGGCTGGCGGTGTTGACCACCAGCAGCGCCTTGCCGGCGAAGTCGCCCAGGGTTTTCTGCTCGCCCTTGAGGGTGACGCAGGGAATGTCCAGCAACGCATCGGCCATGTCGAATCTCCGTTCAGTCGTGCGGTTTGAAATCCAGGCAAACCGAATTGATGCAGTAGCGCAGCCCCGTCGGTGGCGGGCCGTCCGGGAACACGTGACCCAGGTGCGCGTCGCACTGGGCGCAGGTGACTTCGGTGCGGATCATGCCGTGGGACGTGTCGCGGATCTCGATCATCGCACTCTCCTCGATCGGCGCGTAGAAGCTCGGCCAGCCGCAACCGGAGTCGAACTTGGTCTGCGAATCGAACAGCGGCAGATCACAACAGATGCAGTGATAGACACCGGCACGCTTTTCACTGTTGTATTTGCCCGTGAACGGTCGCTCGGTCCCCTTCAGGCGGCATACCTGGTATTGGGCGGGATCGAGCATCTCACGCCATTCTTCAAGTGTTTTGTCGATCTTTTGCATGGATGGACCTCGGCAGGCTGAATTTCACCCTGCGCCGTCTTTTCCCTGGCGCGGGTGGCACGTATATTAGTTGGCTTGTGCGCAGACGATCAGTCTGGCACCCGCGCCCCGTCCTTTTCAAACCTTTTGACGACAGCGCCCCGCGACTTATCCATTCGGGATCACATCATGCAGTTCAGCAAATCGAACAAGCTCGCCAATGTCTGCTACGACATTCGCGGTCCGGTGCTCAAGCACGCCAAGCGTCTGGAAGAGGAAGGCCAGCGCATCCTCAAGCTGAACATCGGCAACCCGGCGCCCTTTGGTTTCGAAGCGCCGGACGAAATCCTCCAGGACGTGATCCGCAATCTGCCGACCGCCCAGGGCTACAGCGACTCCAAAGGGCTGTTCAGCGCGCGCAAGGCGGTGATGCAGTACTGCCAGCAGAAGCAGATCGAAGGCGTTGGCATCGAGGACATCTACCTGGGCAACGGCGTCTCCGAACTGATCGTGATGTCGATGCAGGCGCTGCTCAACAACGGTGACGAGGTGCTGATCCCTGCCCCCGACTACCCATTGTGGACCGCAGCAGTGAGCCTGGCTGGCGGCAAGCCCGTGCACTACCTGTGCGACGAGCAGGCCGACTGGTTCCCGGATCTTGACGACATCAAGGCCAAGATCACTCCGAACACCAAGGCCCTGGTGATCATCAACCCGAACAACCCGACCGGCGCGGTGTACTCCAGGGAGCTGCTGCTCGGCATGCTGGAGCTGGCCCGCCAGCACAACCTGGTGGTGTTCTCCGACGAGATCTACGACAAGATCCTCTACGACGAAGCCGTACACATCAGCACCGCCTCGCTCGCTCCGGATGTGCTGTGCCTGACCTTCAACGGCCTGTCCAAGTCCTACCGGGTCGCAGGTTTCCGCTCCGGCTGGCTGATCATTTCCGGGCCCAAGCACCACGCGCAGAGCTACATCGAAGGCATCGACATGCTGGCCAACATGCGCCTGTGTGCCAACGTGCCCGCACAGCACGCCATCCAGACCGCGCTGGGCGGCTACCAGAGCATCAACGACCTGGTATTGCCGCCGGGCCGCCTGCTCGAACAGCGCAACCGCACCTACGAGTTGCTCAACGCCATCCCCGGCGTGAGCTGTGTCAAGCCAATGGGTGCCCTGTACGCGTTCCCGAAAATCGACCCGAAGGTCTGCCCGATCCACAACGACGAGAAGTTCGTCCTCGACCTGCTGCTGTCGGAGAAACTGCTGATCGTCCAGGGCACGGCGTTCAACTGGCCGTGGCCGGATCACTTCCGCGTGGTCACCCTGCCGCGGGTGGATGACCTGGAGCAAGCCATCGGCCGTATCGGCAACTTCCTGCGCACCTACTCGCAGTAAGCGATCAAGGCCTTGTCGTGCCAACCGGCCATGTTGGCACGACGCCCTCCGCCCCACGGATGAATTCTTACATCCTGCAACGGTCTATCTCCCGGCGATCCGCCGCGTCTCTGTCATACTTCGCGATACACAGTTTGAAATAGTCGGCCAGTTGAATCGCCTCGGCCGCCACCTTATATACCCCGCAGTAGAGCGACATTTTCATCCGTCAGGAGAACGTAACAACCATGATGCGCATTCTGTTGTTTGTGGCCACCAACCTTGCGGTGGTGCTGGTTGCAAGCATTACCCTCAGCCTGTTCGGTTTCAACGGGTTCATGGCCGCCAACGGCGTCGACCTGGACCTGAGCCGCCTGCTGGTCTTCTGCGCCGTGTTCGGGTTTGCTGGCTCGCTGGTTTCGCTGTTCATCTCCAAGTGGATGGCGAAGATGACCACCGGCACCCAGATCATCACCCAGCCGCGCACCCACCACGAACAGTGGCTGCTGCAGACGGTCGAGGAGCTGTCCCGCGAGGCGGGTATCAAGATGCCGGAAGTGGGCGTGTTCCCCGCCTACGAGGCGAACGCCTTCGCCACTGGCTGGAACCGCAACGACGCACTGGTCGCCGTTTCGCAGGGCCTGCTCGAACGCTTCTCGCGGGACGAGGTACGCGCGGTACTGGCCCACGAGATCGGCCACGTCGCCAATGGCGACATGGTCACCCTGGCACTGGTCCAGGGCGTGGTGAACACCTTCGTGATGTTCTTCGCGCGTATCATCGGCAACTTCGTCGACAAGGTGATCTTCAAGAACGAAGAAGGCCAGGGCATCGCTTATTACGTCGCGACCATCGTCGCCGAACTGATCCTGGGCATCCTGGCGAGCATCATCGTCATGTGGTTCTCGCGTCGCCGCGAATACCGCGCCGACGAAGCCGGTGCCCGCCTGGCAGGTACTGGCGCGATGATTGCCGCACTGCAGCGCCTGCGTTCGGAACAAGGTATGCCAGTGCACATGCCCGATACGATGAAGGCCTTCGGCATCAACGGCGGCCTCAAGCAGGGCCTCGCCGGCCTTTTGATGAGCCACCCGCCGCTGGAAGACCGTATCGATGCACTGCGTCGTCGCGGCTGATTCAACGCGGTAAATGGAAAGGGCGACTCAGGTCGCCCTTTTCTTTGCACGTCTTCTGGTCAGAAGGCCGATCAACGCTGCAACCGATACACCCGTTCCACCAGGCTGCCGACTCCCGCTTTCTGGAATTTAGGGCTGTCCTCGATAATGTCCGGCGCCTGCAACTCGGCCACTTCTTGCCATCCAGCAAGCCCGCGCCGGACTTCGTCATCCGGCACCGAGAACGGCGGCCCGTCCAGACGCGACTGATCGTAATCCAAGGTGACCATCAGCCCCTGGCAAGCCGTCGGCAGGTAGTCAGACAGCAACGCAAAGTAACGGGTACGCAGCACCTGCGGCAATGCAATCACCGCAGCGCGATCATAGAGCCCCGCGCACTGTGCCAGATCCTCCGCCTGCAAGGCGAAGAAGTCACCACACCACAACTCCACCAGGCCGCTGCGCCAGACCTCGAAGGCCCCATGCTGTGACACCTCGGGCTCGAGTTTGTGCTCCAGGAAGAAATCCGCCACCGCACGTTGCGACAATTCCACCCCCAGCACGCGATACCCCTGCCCCGCCAACCAGATGACATCCAGGCTCTTGCCGCACAAAGGCACCAGCACCTGGCTGCCGGATTCCAGCTTTGGCCAGTGCGCCTGCAGGTACGGGTTCACCTGCGACTGGTGAAAGCCGATCTGATTGTCCGCCCACCGCTTGTGCCAGAACGCTGGCTCCATGATTCCTCCGAATATTTCGATAGATAACTTGCAAAACTTATATTGGATATCGATCTGTAACTGATCGAAGATGGCGGCATCTTAACCGCTCAGGACCCTGCCATGCTGCCTAGCCTGTTCATTTCCCATGGTTCCCCCATGCTTGCCCTGCAACCCGGCGCCAGCGGCCCCGCACTGGCCAGCCTGGCGGCAGGCCTGCCACGGCCGAAGGCGATCGTGGTGGTGTCCGCGCACTGGGAAAGCCAGGAACTGCAGGTGATGAGTGGCGCGCAGCCACAGACCTGGCACGACTTCGGCGGCTTCCCCGCTGCGCTGTATGCCGTGCAGTACCCAGCACCTGGCGCCCCCGAACTGGCGCGCGAGGTAGCAGGCTTGCTCAGTGACGCCGGCCTGTCCGCCCAGCTCGATGCACAACGCCCCTTCGACCACGGCACCTGGGTGCCGCTGTCGCTCATGTACCCGGATGCTGGCATCCCGGTAATCCAGGTGTCGCTGCCCAGCCGCCAGGGCCCAGCCCTGCAGCTGCAGGTTGGCAAGGCACTGGCCGGGTTGCGCGCCCAGGGGATACTGCTGGTCGGTTCCGGCAGCATCACCCACAACCTGGGCGAACTGGACTGGCACGCCGGCCCAGACGCCATCGAGCCCTGGGCACGGGCGTTCCGCGACTGGGTGGTCGAGCAATTGAAGGCAGAGGATACGGCCGCCCTGGAAGACTATCGACAGCAGGCTCCCTACGCGGTGCGCAACCACCCGAGTGATGAGCATCTCCTGCCATTGTTCTTTGCCATGGGTGCAGGCGACAGGTTCGGGATCGTCCACCAGGGCTTCACGATGGGAGCACTGGGAATGGATATCTACAGGTTCGACTGACTCCACAGACCTCAATCGACAGGCAAAAAAATCCCCGGCAAGGCCGGGGATTTTTCATTGCAGCAGGACTTAGTCCTCGCGATAGCGGCGCAGCTTCAGTTGCTTGCCGGCCACGCGGGTATCCTTGAGCTTGGACAGCAGACGCTCCAGGCCTTCTTCCGGCAGCTCGACCAGGCTGAAGCTGTCGCGCACCTGGATGCGACCGATAGCATCACGGGCCAGGCCGCCTTCATTGAGGATCGCACCCAACAGGTTCTTGGCGGCGATACCATCACGGGCACCCAGGGCAGTACGGCAACGCACGCGGCCTTCGGCCAGCGGCATCGGCGCACGACGCTCGCGATCACCGCGCTCGCTGCGCTCACCACGGTCACTGCGCTCGCCGGTACGCTCACGCGGCGTGTAGGTCGGCACCAGCGGTTGCTCGCGCTCGACAGCAGCCAGGTCAAGCGACTGGCCATTGGTGGCCTTGCGCAGCAACGCAGCAGACAGCGCACGGGCCGAGCAGCCCAGGTCGGCGGTCAGGCGGTCGAACAACTCGCCATGGGTGGCCTCAGCTTCGGCAACCAGCGGCGCGAGGCTTGCGGTCAGCTTCTTGATGCGCGCATCCAGCACGGCCTGTGGGCCAGGCAGACGAGCTTCGGCAACCTTCTGCCCGGTGACGCGCTCGATTACCTGCAGCATGCGGCGCTCACGCGGCGTCACCAGCAGCAGTGCGCGACCATCGCGACCGGCACGACCGGTACGGCCGATACGGTGCACGTAGGATTCCGGATCGTATGGCATGTCCACGTTGAACACGTGGGTGATGCGCGGTACGTCCAGGCCACGGGCGGCGACGTCGGTAGCGACGACGATGTCCAGGCGACCATCCTTGAGCGAGTCGATGACACGCTCACGCTGGTTCTGGGCAATATCGCCGTTCAGCGCGGCAGCCTTGTAGCCCTTGGCTTCCAGCGCGGCGGCCAGGTCCAGGGTGGCTTGCTTGGTGCGCACGAAGGCGATCAGCGCGTCGAACTCCTCGACCTCCAGCAGACGCAGCACGGCCGGGATCTTCTGGTCGGCGTGGACCATCAGGTGAGCCTGCTCGATCGCGGTGACAGTCTGGGTCTTGCTCTGGATCTTGACGTGCTTGGGCTCGCGCAGGTGGCGCTCGGCGATCGAACGGATCGACGACGGCAGGGTTGCGGAGAACAGCACGGTCTGGCGGGTGGCAGGGATGGCGTCGAAGATCACTTCGAGGTCGTCCATGAAGCCCAGCTTGAGCATTTCGTCGGCTTCGTCGAGCACCAGGTACTGAACGGTGGAGAGCACTTTCTCGTCACGGCGCAGGTGGTCGCACAGACGGCCCGGGGTGGCGACGACGATCTGCGCACCGTTACGGATGGCACGCAGTTGTGGGCCCATCGGGGCACCACCGTACACAGCCACCACGTTAACGCCCGGCATCTGCTTGGCATAGGTTTCGAAAGCGGTGGCTACTTGCAGCGCCAACTCACGGGTTGGCGCCAGGATCAGGGCTTGCGGTTCGCGCTTGCTCACGTCGATCTTGTTGAGGATCGGCAGGGCGAAGGCAGCGGTCTTGCCGGTGCCAGTCTGCGCCTGGCCGATCATGTCATGACCGGCGAGGATGATCGGGATCGACTGTTGCTGGATGGCCGACGGCTCTTCATAGCCGGTGGCCAGAACGGCGGCAACGATGTTCGGATGAAGATCGAGAGCGGCGAATCCGCCGGTTTCCTGGGTCATGGGTCTGCCTCTATGTGCATCCGCAAAGACCCATGCTCCAAAGCTGCACATGCCTTGAAAGACCCGAAAGTCACCCAGGCAGCTTTGGCGGCGGGGATTTGCGAAAACGATTGAAAAAGAATTACGTGGGAAAGGTCCGCCTAGCGGACGTGCAGCCGAAGCTGGACTCGGAGGGTTTGCACCACCTGATTTTGAGGTCCGCTAAAAGACCGGCGCGTACTATATACGAATTCGCCCTGTACCGTGAGATTTTTTTCTGGGGTGCTGCATGGTATCAGGCCATCATCGAGCAGCTTGCTGAATCGTTTCCTTTTTTTGCTCCGCGGCACACTTTTGTGGGAGCGGGCTTGCCCGCGAATGAAGGCATCACCAACGCCGGATCAGCTCGCCGGTCGAACTTCCTTGATCAGATACTCCAGTGAATACCCCAACTGCGCCGCCAGCGCAGCGGCGCGGGCGCGCAGCCCGTCCAGATCCAGTGCCTGCTCCAGATCCGCCGGCACCAGCAGGATCACGTTGCCCTCTTTCACCGGCAGCTCCCAGTAATGCCGGTGATACAACCCACGCAACAATGCCGCGCCCAGCGGCCGGCCATCGTCGCCGGCCCACTGGTTGATCACCAGCCACCCCCCCGGATTGAGCTGCTGCTGGCACCGCTCCAGAAAGCCCCAGGCCAGGTGCCCGACACCCGGGCCATGATCGGTATAGAGGTCGACGAAGATCAGGTCGGCCTGCTCAGCCGTGGGCAGCAGTTCGAGAGCGTCGCCAATGCGCACGTACAAGCGCGGATCATCATCCAGCCCCATGTATTGCATGGCCAGGCGCGGTACGTCCGGGCGCAGCTCGATGGCCTCGACATCCTCCAGCGGCAGGAACTTCAAGCAGGCCTGGGTCAGGGTACCGGCCCCAAGCCCCAGGAACAGCGCGCTCTCTGGCTGCGGATGGCACAGCGCACCGACCAGCATCGCGCGGGTGTAGTCGTATTCCAGCCAACTGGGGTCGGCGGTGAAGGTACAGCTCTGCTCGATGGCGTCGCCGAACTCAAGGAAGCGATAATCCTCGACCTCGTACACACTGATGACCCCGTAGGCATCTTCCACCCGGGCCAGCAGCCGCTCTTCCCGCTCCGTCGCCATCGCTTGCCACCTGCCCACACAAAAAACCGGCATTGTCCGCCAATGCCTGCGGTGCAACAAGCACGCCGCCAACTGATACCATGACAGGTACGCCTGAACCGACCACATCGAGCCCGTGATGAACCGACCCTGGACCCCTGACAGCTGGCGCGCCCTGCCGATCCAGCAACAACCGACCTACCCCGACGCCGCTCACCTGCTCAAGGTCGAGCAGACCCTGGCCAGCTACCCGCCGCTGGTATTTGCCGGGGAAGCCCGCGAGTTGCGCCGCCAGTTCGCCGAGGTCACCCAGGGCCGCGCCTTCCTGCTCCAGGGCGGCGACTGTGCCGAAAGCTTCGCCGAATTCTCCGCCGCGAAAATCCGCGACACCTTCAAGGTGCTGCTGCAGATGGCCATCGTCATGACCTTCGCCGCTGGCTGCCCGGTGGTGAAGGTCGGGCGCATGGCCGGGCAGTTCGCCAAGCCGCGCTCGGCCAACGACGAAACCATCGGCCAGGTCACCCTGCCCGCCTACCGTGGCGACATCGTCAATGGTATCGGCTTCGACGCCGCCAGCCGCGTCCCCGACCCGGAGCGCCTGCTGCAGGCATATCACCAGGCCACCGCCAGCCTCAACCTGCTGCGTGCGTTCGCCCAAGGCGGCTTCGCCGACCTGCACCAGGTGCACAAATGGAACCTGGACTTCATCGCCAACTCGGCACTGGCCGACAAGTACCATCAGCTTGCCGATCGCATCGACGAAACCCTCGCCTTCATGCGCGCCTGCGGCCTGGACAGCGCCCCGCAACTGCGTGAAACCAGCTTCTTCACGGCCCACGAGGCGCTGTTGCTCAACTATGAGGAAGCCTTCGTACGCCGCGACAGCCTGACAGGGGACTACTACGACTGTTCGGCGCACATGCTGTGGATCGGCGACCGCACCCGTCAGCTTGATGGTGCCCACGTGGAGTTCCTGCGGGGCGTGCACAACCCGATCGGGGTCAAGGTCGGCCCGAGCATGAACACTGAGGATCTGATCCGCCTGATCGACGTGCTCAACCCGGACAACGACCCCGGCCGCCTGAACCTGATCGTGCGCATGGGAGCGAACAAGGTCGGCGATCACCTGCCGGGGCTGATCCGCGCCGTCGAGCGCGAGGGGCGCCAGGTGTTGTGGAGTTCCGACCCGATGCACGGCAACACCATCAAGGCCAGCAGCGGCTACAAGACCCGCGATTTCGCGCAGATCCTCGACGAAGTACGGCAGTTCTTCCAGGTACACCAGGCCGAAGGCAGCCACGCCGGGGGTATCCACATCGAGATGACCGGGCAGAATGTCACCGAATGCATCGGCGGCGCCCGGCCGATCACCGAAGATGGCCTGTCGGACCGCTATCACACCCATTGCGACCCACGGATGAACGCCGATCAATCACTGGAGCTGGCATTCCTGATCGCCGAAACCCTCAAGCAGGTGCGTCGCTGAGGGCCTGACGCAACGGCCCTGCCGACTCGCGCGCGCAATCCAGACGCACCCGTTCCAGGCCCAGCCAGCCCGCCAGCCGCTCCAGGCTGCGGGCCAGGGCCTGGAAGCCCTCTTCATCCAGCCCCTGAACTTCCTCATGCACGGCATGCACCGCCAGCTCGCCGCGTGCCCGTTCCGCACGCAGGTCCAGGCGCGCGGCGATACGACCGTCGTGCAGGAACGGCAGCACGTAGTAGCCATACACCCGCTTGTGCGCCGGGGTGTAGATCTCCAGGCGGTAGCGAAAGTCGAACAGCCGCTCGGTACGGGCGCGCTCCCAGACCAGCGAGTCGAACGGCGAAAGCAAGGCGCTGGCCTCCACACGCCGGGGAATACGCGGCGTGCCGGCGCAGTAGGCCGGCTGCTTCCAGCCCTGCACCGTGCACTGCTGCAAGCGACCGTCAGCGAGCAACTCGCCCAGGGCGGCCCGCGCCTGCGCGGGACTGAGCCTGAAATAGTCGCGCAGGTCTTGCTCGGTTGCCACGCCCAACGCCGTGGCGGCTTGCAGCAGCAACCCCTGCTGGGCCTCGCTGTCACGGAGTTCGGGCTGATCGAGGATCGCCGCTGGCAGCACGCGCTCCGGCAGGTCGTACAGGCGCTCGAACCCGCGGCGCCCGGCGACGGTGACCTGTCCGGCCGCAAACAGCCACTCCAGGGCGTGCTTCTCCTCGCTCCAGTCCCACCATGGGCCGGCGCGCTCTTGTCGGGTCGACAGGCTTCCGGCGCCCAGGGCGCCCTGGTCGCGCACCGCAGCCAGCACGCGGGCAATGACATCCTGACGCTCACGCCCGAACTGCGCCAGCTGCCGGTAGATACCCTCGCCCTGCTGCGCTCGCGCCATGCGCCAACGCATCAGCGGATAGAGCGACAAGGGCAGCAAGGACGCCTCATGCCCCCAATATTCGAACAACTGGCGCTGACGCCCACGGCCCCAGGCCAACTGGTCGAGCAGCTCGGCCGGGTAGTCGCCCAGGCGCGAGAACAGCGGCAGGTAGTGCGAGCGCACCAACGCATTGACCGAGTCGATCTGCACCACGCCCAAGCGCTGCAGCATGCGCTTGAGAGCAGCCGGCGTCGGTGCCTGGGGCTTGCCGAAGCCCTGCGCGGACAGGGCCAGGCGTCGGGCCTGCTTGAGGGAAAGGCTGAAGGTCACGGTACGGGCTCCACGGCAAGTCGGGTCACAGTGTAGCGCCAAGGCAGTCTTTACCCAGCCTTTACCCTGCACTGACCGCCCTTGACCTTGATCTCCCTAGACTGGGCTCATCCGGTAACCACCGGCCTCAGAAAGGAGAAACACCATGCGCAAGACCCTTATCGCCCTGATGTTCGCCGCAGCCCTGCCGACCGTAGCCATGGCCATGCCAGACGGCGGCCCACGCGGTGACGGCCCGCATCACCGCGGTGATGCGCCTTTCGCGCAGCTTGACCTGACCCGTGACCAGCGCCAGCAGATCGGCAAGTTGATGGGCGAGCAGATGAAGCAGCGCCGCGACATCACCGAACGCTATCTGGCCAAGCTGCCGGCAGCGGACCAGAAAGCCATGCAGGACGAGATCAAGGCCGGTCACGACAAGACCCAGAGCCAGATCCGTACCCTGCTCAAACCAGAGCAACAGAAGCAGTTCGACGAACTGCAGAGCAAACGCGCCGCAGACAAGGCTGAATGGCAGCAGTTCCAGGCCTGGAAAGCTGAAAAAGCCGCCAAGGCCCAGTAAGCTGTCCGACCGATGCCCGGCTCGCATTTATGCGGGCCGGGCCTTTCTCGTGTGTGGGAGGTACTCGTCTTGCGTTCATTGTTCTGGCGCATCCTGGCCAGTTTCTGGCTGGCCATCGCCCTGGTTGCGGGCCTGTCGATCCTGCTCGGCCACATGCTCAACCAGGACGCCTGGATTCTCAGCCGCCACCCAGGCCTGAACACCTTGGCCAGCCGCTGGGTAAAGCACTACGAACAGGAAGGGCTGGAGGCATCGCAGCGCTTTCTGGAACGCCGCAAGCAGCGCTACAAGATCGACGTCCAGGTGCTCGACGACAGCGGCGATGCCGTGGTGCCCGGCACCTTCCCGCGTCGCGCCGAAGACTTCGAGCGACGCCAGCACAACGACGAGCGGCGCCTGCCCTGGCGCCGCCTCACCGAGGAATACACCAGCCCGACCACGGGCGAAACCTACCTGCTGATCTACCGTATCCCGCACCCGGAGCTGATGGCCTGGCACCGTGAAAGCCTGATCTGGCCGCTCAGCGCCCTGGGAATCGCCTTGGTGGTGCTGACCCTGTTCAGCTTGCTGGTGACCCTCTCGATCACCCGCCCTCTCAGCCGCCTGCGCGGTGCGGTGCACGACCTGGGCCAGACCAGCTACCAGCAGAACAGCCTGGCGCGGCTGGCGGTGCGCCGCGACGAGTTCGGCGTACTGGCCAACGATTTCAACAAGATGGGCGCCCGTCTGCAAAGCCTGATCGGCAGCCAGCGCCAGCTACTGCGCGATGTGTCCCACGAGCTGCGCTCGCCGCTGGCACGCCTGCGCATCGCCCTGGCCCTGGCCGAACGCGCCGAGCCCGAACAGCGCCAGGCCCTCTGGCCACGCCTGACCCGCGAGTGCGACCGGCTGGAAGACCTGATAAGCGAAATCCTGGTGTTGGCCCGGGTCGATGCCGAGCAGGCACATGCCGAGCCTGTCGACCTCAACGCACTGCTCGGCAGTGTGCGCAAGGATGCCCAGCTCAGCGTGCCGGAACAGGAAGTACGCCTGGAGGCCGAGCCCGGGCTGACCCTGCAGGGCTGGCCGACCCTGCTGGAGCGTGCGGTAGACAACCTGGTGCGCAATGCGCTGCGCTTCAGCCCAGCGGGGCAGCCGATCGAGATCCGCGCCAGCCGCGAGCAGGAACACCTGCTTCTGAGCGTGCGCGACCATGGGCCGGGGGTGGCGCCAGAACACCTTGCACAGTTGGGCGAGCCGTTCTTCCGCGCGCCGGGACAGGAAACGCCAGGCCACGGACTTGGCCTGGCGATCGCCAGGCGCGCGGCCGAGCGACATGGCGGGACGCTGGTGCTGGAGAATCATCCGCAGGGGGGCTTTGTCGCGCGGCTGGAACTGCCGGTGGCCCAGGCAACTGCCTGAGCGTGCAAGCCCACCTGGTCACTCGCCCCAGGCGCTGACGAACTCGGCGGTCTCCAGCACCGGCGGGGTGCGTGGTTCATTGACCGGCGTGCCCAGGTACAGGTATCCGATCAGCTCTTCGTTCTCCGCCAGCCCCAGCCCCTTGTTCACATGGGCATCGAAGGCCATGTCGCCAGTGCGCCACACCGCGCCGATCCCCTGAGCATGGGCGGCGATGAGGATGCCATGGGCCGCACAACCGGCAGCCAGACGCTGCTCCGACTTCGGCACCTTGAAGTGATCCTGCAGACGGGCAATGACCACGATCAGCAAGGGCGCGCGCAGCGGCATGGCCCGGGCCTTGTCCAGTGCCGCCTGGCTGGCGTCACCCTTGGCCTGTACAGCTTCGGCGAACAGCTCGCCAAGCTTTTCGCGCCCCTGCCCTTCGATGGTCAGAAAACGCCAGGGGCGCAGCTGACCGTGGTCCGGTGCACGCAGCGCGGCCTGGAACAAACCCTCGCGCTGCGCGGCATTGGGCGCCGGATCGGTCAGGCGTGGTACGGAAACACGGTTGAGCAATGCGTCGAGAGCCTCCATCGGCTACCCTCCTGACAGAAGAAATGTGGCGCCATTCTAAAGGACCTCGCGCACATGTGGAGCCGACTTGTCCGCGATCGCGATCAAAAGTCCGCACCCCGCACCGCCGGGCACACGTTTACATCCCGCAACCCACAGGTAGAATGGCGCCCTTTCCGTTTCGAGTCAGAGCAGATCACATGGCGTTGCCGACCTTAAGGATCATTGGTTTCATCATCGGCATCTTCCTGATCACCCTGGCGGTGAGCATGGTCGTGCCCATGGCGACCCTGCTGATCTTCGAACGCACCGGCGACATGCCGTCATTCCTCTGGTCGAGCCTGATCACCTTCATTGCAGGCCTGGCCATGGTCCTGCAAGGCCGCCCCGAGCACGTGCACCTGCGCCCACGCGACATGTACCTGCTGACCGTCAGCAGTTGGCTCGTGGTCTGTGTGTTCGCCGCCCTGCCCTTCCTGCTGACCCAGCACATCAGCTACACCGACGCCTTCTTCGAAAGCATGTCCGGTATCACCGCCACCGGCTCGACGGTGCTCAGCGGGCTGGACAACATGTCGCCCGGCATCCTCATGTGGCGCTCGATGCTGCACTGGCTCGGCGGCATCGGCTTCATCGGCATGGCGGTGGCGATCCTGCCATTGCTGCGCATCGGCGGCATGCGCCTGTTCCAGACCGAGTCCTCGGACCGCTCGGAAAAGGTCATGCCGCGCTCGCACATGGTTGCCAAGTACATCGTCGCGGTGTACGTAGGCATCACCGTACTCGGCAGCCTGGCCTTCTGGTGGGCGGGGATGAGCCCCTTCGATGCGATCAACCACGCCATGTCGGCGATTTCCACCGGCGGTTTCTCCACCTCCGACTTGTCGCTGGCCAAATGGGACATTCCTGCGGTGCACTGGGTCGCCGTGGTGGTGATGATCCTGGGCAGCGTGCCCTTCACCCTTTATGTGGCCACCCTGCGCGGCAATCGCCGGGCGCTGATCCGCGACCAGCAGGTGCAGGGGCTGCTCGGGTTGCTGGTGGCCACCTGGATCGTGCTCGGCACATGGTACTGGGCCACCACCGATTTGCACTGGCTCGACGCCTTCCGCCACGTGGCACTGAACGTCACCTCGGTGGTCACAACCACCGGTTTCGCCCTGGGCGACTACAGCCTGTGGGGCAACTTCTCGCTGATGCTGTTCTTCTACCTGGGCTTCATCGGCGGCTGCTCCGGCTCGACCGCCGGTGGCATCAAGATTTTCCGCTTCCAGGTCGCCTACATCCTGCTCAAGGCCAGCCTCAACCAGCTGATCCACCCGCGCGCAGTGATCAAGCAGAAATACAATGGTCACCGCCTCGACGAAGAAATCGTGCGCTCGATCCTGACCTTCTCGTTCTTCTTCGCCGTGACCATCTGCGTCATCGCCCTGTTGCTGTCGCTACTGGGCGTGGACTGGATGACAGCCCTGACCGGCGCAGCCAGTACCGTTTCCGGCGTGGGACCAGGCCTGGGCGAGGTGATCGGCCCGGCTGGCAACTTCGCCAGCCTGCCGGATGCCGCCAAGTGGATTCTCGCCGGCGGCATGCTGCTCGGCCGCCTGGAGATCATCACGGTGCTGGTGTTGTGCATGCCTGCGTTCTGGCGTCACTGACCACTGACGCCTCCAGGCGCGCGCGGTACTCGCTGGGAGTGACGTCGAACCAGCGGCGGAAGGCCCGGTAGAAATTGCTCGGATCGGCAAAACCCAGCAGATAGGCGGTTTCCAGCAGGGTCATGCCCGGCTGTGCCAGGTATTGCTCGGCCAGTTCGCGCCGCGTGTCGTCGAGCAGGGTCTGGAAGCTGGTGCCTTCCTCCTGCAGACGCCGCTGCAGCGTGCGCTGGGACAGGTGCAAGGCCTGGGCCACGGTTTCGCGCTTGGGTTCGCCCTGGGGCAGGATGCGGCACAGGGTCTGGCGCACTCGATGGGTGACCCGACTTTCCGAGAAACGCGCCAGGTATTCGCCCGCGAAACGGTCATGAAGAATGGCCATCGCTTCGTTGGCAGTGGGCAGCGGCGCCTCCATGTCGGCCCGTTCGAGCACCAGCGCATCGTGCGGAGCCCCAAACACCAGCGGTGCCCGGAAAGCGACCCGATAGGGCTCGACATTCCTCGGTTGCGGCCCCTGGATCAGCACCCGGCGCGGCTGCACCGGGCGTCCGCTGAGCCAGCTGCACAGCGACAGCGCACAGGCCAGCGAGGCTTCCGAGCTGTGCCGGGTCGGAGGCAGGTGATCACCATGAACGGTGAGAATCAGCGAATAGCCCTCAGGCCCGAGACGGAAGCTCAGGTCGGAGCTTTCGGCGATGATCCGCTGGTAACGCACCAGGCGTTCGAAACCTTCGGCCAGCGTACGGCTGGACATCAGCGCATAGCCAACCACATGGAAGGACGCAGGCCGCACCACGCGTGCCATATTCAGGCCAATGGCCTCGTTGCCCGACAATTCCACCGCCAGCTGCCAGAGGCGGGTCATGGCGTCCTGGGGGAAGCGCGCATCCGGATCGTCTAAGGCGGCGAAGTCCAGCCCGAGTTGCTTGAACATGGCACGACAGTCGAGCCCTTCCAGCTCGAGCGCCTTGACGATCCCTGATGCCCAGCTGGCTGACGTGGTTCTTTCACTCATGACAGGCTTCTTGTGCTGACCGCTCCAGCGGTGAATCGAAAGGATACTCAATTGGCGCCAATTGTCACTGGTAGCCCCTCCCAGTGACTCTAGACTCGAAACAGGCTCCACGCCGTGTATCCTGAAAAAAACGCACCTGCGGGAACACAGCCCATGAACAGCACAGCGCAGTTTCGCAGTTTTGCCGAGTTCTACCCCTACTACCTTGGCGAACACGCCAACCCTACTTGCCGACGCCTGCACTTCGTCGGCACCAGCCTGGTCATCGCCCTGCTGGCCTACACCATTGGCAGCGGCAACTGGCTGCTATTGCTGGCCATACCGTTCGCCGGGTACGGCTTCGCCTGGGTCGGGCACTTCTTTTTCGAGAAGAACCGACCGGCAACTTTCACGTATCCGCTGTATAGCCTGATTGGTGATTTCGCGATGTTCCGCGACATCCTGCGAGGCAAGATCAGCCTTTGAGAGGCCTGCGGCCGTGCCGAACTATGCTGGCTCGCGCAACGCCGCAACGCGCTCGGTTTCCCGTGCCTGGGCATCGGCCAGACGGTACAGCTCGATGTGGCCATCCCAGTGCTCGATCAACGCCGTGCACGATTCGACCCAGTCACCGCAGTTGAGGTACTCAACCTCGCCCACCTTGCGGATCTCGGCGTGGTGAATATGCCCACACACCACGCCCTGGAACCCCCGGCGCGTGCATTCATGGGCGATCGCATCCTCGAAGTCGCTGATGAAGTTCACCGCCCCCTTGACCTTGTGCTTGAGGTAAGCCGACAGCGACCAGTAGCCATACCCGTAGCGGGCACGCCAATGATTGAGCCAGCGATTGAGCACCAGGGTGAACTCATAAGCCCGGTCGCCCAGAAACGCCAACCAGCGGTGGTAGCGGGTGATCACGTCGAACTGGTCGCCATGCACCACCAGCAAGCGACGACCATCGGCGGTGAGGTGCTCGGCCTCGTCGACCAGCTGGATATTGCCCAGGACCAGCTTCGAATAACGGCGCAGGAACTCGTCGTGGTTTCCGGTGACGTAGATCACCTCGGTACCGCGCTTGCTCATGGTCAACAAGCGACGGATCACGTTGGTATGGGCTTGCGGCCAATAGATGCCGCTACGCAGCTTCCAGCCGTCGATGATGTCGCCGACCAGGTAGACGCGGTCGGCCTGGTAGCCCTTGAGGAACTGCGACAGGTGTTCGGCCTGGCAATCCCGGGTGCCCAGGTGCACATCGGAGATCCACAGGGTGCGCACCCGCTGCTTGCGTGACGGACGGACAAGTTCGGCATGTGTCATGGGGCGGCCTCCGGCGCTGTTTGCAGGAGACTGGCAGGTGCGGATGACAGATTGGTGGCAGTGATGTGACGAGTGATCGTCCCGCACGGAGCGCCGGCCTTTTCGCGGGCAATTCCCACGGTGATACACTGCACCTCTGTTCCAAGGATGCTCCCATGGTCGGTCCGATCCTTTCCCTGCGCCACTACCGCGACGAGTTGCTCGCCCACAGCCACGAACACCCGCAACTGGTGTTCGGCCTGCGTGGGCAACTGGATTTCGAAGTACAGGGCCGGGGCGCGCGCATCGACCGCCAGGGGCTCATCGTGGTCCCCGCCGGCTTTCACCACACCTGTGCCAGCGACGCGGGCAGCCACTGCCTGGTGCTGGATATTCCAGGCGAACACTGGCTGCGCGAACAGATGGGCGGCCACGCCGAGGCCAGCCACCGCCTGCTCGAGCGCCCGGCGGCGCTACTGCTCGACGGCCGCCAGCAGCAACTGGTGGACTGGCTCGCGGCGAGCCCGGTGGATGACCCGCTGATCAGCCGCCAAGGCGCACTCCTGCTGCTGGCCAGCCTGAACACCGCTGCCGCCCCCACCACCGCCAGCAAACGCCTGCCCTACGCCGCCTTCGATGCACATATCGAGCGTCATGCTGCACACCCGCTGCAGGTCGCCGACCTGGCACGACTGGCCGGTTTGTCAGGTGCCCGCCTGCACGCACGCTTCGTCGAGGAATGCGGCATGACGCCGATGGACTACATCCGCCAGCGGCGTTTGCTCAAGGCACGGCAACTGATCGTTCGCACTTCGCTGCCGATGGGCGAAATCGCCGCACAGGTGGGTTACAGCTCGCAGAGTGCATTTTCGGCGGCGATACTGCGGGCATTCGGCCTTACGCCGCTGGCGCTGCGGCGAGAGTCTGGCGACAACTGACGCCAGGATCGCGACAGAATCTGTTCTCCCCGAGCTCTACACTGTGCCTGTATCGGCCTGTGGCTGCGGGTTTACCCGCGCAAGTGCCAGCAACGATCTCGAGCAAGGACTCAGCATGAACCACCGTACTGCCCTCGGCGCCCTGCACATCGGCGCGCTGTTCTTCGGCCTTACCGGCGTCTTCGGCAAACTGGCCGCCAGTGCCACGCCCTCGATCATCGTCTTTGGCCGCGCACTCTTCGCGGTGCTGGCCCTGGCCTTGTTCGCCGGTCTCGCCCGCAAGGGATGGCAGCGACTCAGGGCTCAGGACCTGGGGCGTTTGCTGCTTGGCGGCATATTGCTGGCCGGGCACTGGGTGAGCTTCTTCATCGCCGTGCGGGTCGGTGGCGTTGCCATCGCCACCCTCGGTTTTGCCAGCTTTCCAGCGTTCACCGTGATCCTCGAAGGCGTGCTGTTCCGCGAGCGCATCCGGCGCAACGAAGCCCTGCTGGTATTGCTGGTAAGCATCGGCCTGGTACTGGTCACCCCGGCGTTCAACCTGGCCAGCGAGGCCACGGGCGGCCTGCTTTGGGCCTTGCTGTCGGGCCTGTTGTTCTCGCTGCTGTCGCTGACCAATCGTGCCGGCTCCGGTCGTGTGCCTGCGGTGCAGGCTGCGCTGTGCCAGAACCTGGTGGTCGGCCTGTGCCTCCTGCCCTTCGCGTTGCCGGGCCTGAGTGCCGTGAAACCGATGGACTGGCTGTGGATCGCCCTGCTTGGCATCTTCTGCACCGGGGTGGCGCACAGCCTGTTCGTCGCCAGCCTGGCAGTGATCAAGGCCCGTACCGCCTCGGTGGTATTCGGCATGGAGCCGGTCTACGGTATTGCCGTGGCCTGGATGGTGTTCGCCGAGACCCCCACCCTGCGCATGCTCGCTGGCGGGGTGCTGATCATCTTCGCCATCGTGCTGTCCAGCCGCCTGTCTGCCGAGCCACCACCACAGCGTGAACGCCTGGCCGAAGGCGCATGATCAACGGTCGTTGTGGCCCAGGTCACGCTGCGGGTCGATCTGGTCGCGCACCCGCTGCTTGAGCACCTTGGCCTCGGGGAAGCCACCATCGAGCTTGCGCTCCCAGATCTGCGCGCCGTCGCAAGTGATGCGGAACACTCCACCAGTGCCCGGTTCCAGGGCGACTCGCGCGAGATCGTCGGAAAAAGTGCTGAGCAGTTCCTGCGCCAGCCAGGCAGCGCGCAGCAACCATTGGCACTGCGTGCAATACGTGATGACGATTTCGGGTTTGGTATCGGCCATATGAGGACATTTCCTGGTGGGTGAGCCGCTTATACTAGCGGTCTTTGCCCACCGCTTTGAGACTCACGATGCATCATCTGCTGCTATGCCTGTTGCTGGCGCTCACCTCGTTCACCGCCCTGGCCGTGGAGCCACCCCGGCCCAAGGTCGGCCTGGTACTTTCCGGCGGCGCCGCCCGCGGCCTGGCGCATATCGGCGTGCTCAAGGCCCTGGAAGAACAGGGCGTGCGCATCGACGCCATCGCCGGAACCAGCATGGGTGCGGTGGTCGGCGGCCTGTATGCCTCCGGCTACAGCATCGAGGAGCTCGAGCACCTGGCGCGCACCCTCGACTGGCAGCAGGCACTCTCCGACGCCCCGCCGCGCAAGGACGTGCCGTTTCGCCGCAAGCAGGATGACCGTGATTTCCTGGTCAAGCAGAAGCTGAGCTTTCGCGATGACGGCAGCCTTGGCCTGCCGCTGGGTGTGATCCAGGGCCAGAACCTGTCATTGCTGCTGGAAAGCAAGCTGGCCCACACTGCTGACATCCGCGATTTCGACAAACTGCCGATCCCGTTCCGCGCCGTCGCCACCGACATCGCCAGCGGCGAGAAAGTGGTATTCCGCCGTGGCCACCTGCCTCAGGTGGTGCGCGCCAGCATGTCGATTCCGGCAGTGTTCGCCCCGGTCGAGCTCGACGGGCGCCTGCTCGTGGACGGTGGCATGGTCGACAACATCCCGCTGGATGTGGTGCGCGAAATGGGCGTGGACATGGCCATCGTCGTCGATATCGGCACCCCGCTGCGCAGCCGCAAGCAACTGGCCACGGTCGTGGACGTGCTCAACCAGTCGATCACCCTGATGACCCGGCGCAACTCCGAGGAGCAACTGGCCAGCCTGCACCGCGACGACATCCTGGTACAACCAGCACTGGCAGCCTTTGGCGTCACCGACTTCGGTCGTGCCCAGGACATGATCGACGCCGGCTACCGCGCCACCCGCGCCCTCGACGCACGCCTGGCGGTGCTGCGCCAGGCAGGCGGCGACAGCCAGTTGGCCGCGGCCCGCTCTGCGCAACAGCGCACGCCCATCATCACGGCGATCAAGGTGGAGAACGATTCAAAGGTCAGCGATGACGTGATCCGCTACTACATCCGCCAACCCATCGGCGAGCCGCTGGAGCTGGAGCGCCTGGAGACCGACATGGGTACCCTCTACGGCCTGGACTACTTCGACCGGGTGCAGTACCGCGTGGTGCACAAGGGCGACGACAACACACTGGTGATCAACGCCCGAGGCAAGCGCGGCGGCACCGACTACCTGCGCCTGGGCCTGAACCTGTCCGACGACATGCGCGGCGACAGTGCCTTCAATCTGGGTGCCAGTTATCGGGTGAATGGCATCAACCGCCTGGGCGCCGAATGGTTGACCCGGGCACAGATCGGCGATCAGCAGGAACTGTACAGCGAGTTCTACCAGCCGCTGGACGTGGGTTCGCGCTACTTTGTCGCGCCGTACCTGTCCCTTGGCTCGCAGAACATCGAAGCGACCCTGGACAACGATCCGGTTGCCGAGTACCGCCTGGAACGCTACGGCTTCGGACTGAACCTGGGTCGACAGATCGGCACCTACGGGGAAGTGCGCCTGGGCGTGGGCAAGGCCTGGGGTGAGGCCGAAGTGCGCATCGGCGACCAGGACCTGCCCAAGGTCAGCTTCAATGAAGGCTTCTACGAATTGAAATACTCCTTCGACACCCTCGACAACGTGTACTTCCCCCACAGCGGCGAGGACATCGGCCTGACCCTGCGCAAGTACGACCGCTCGCTGGATTCAGACACCGACTACCGCCAGTGGCAGTTCAACATCGACAAGGCGTTGAGCTACGGGCCGAACACCTGGGTATTCGGCGGCCGCTACGGCCGTACCCTGGACGATACCGACGTGGTGACCTCCAGCTTCGTGCTTGGCGGCGCTCGTCAGCTATCGGGCTTTCGCCAGGATTCGGTGTCGGGGCAGAACATCAGCCTGATGCGCATGGTCTACTACCGGCGCCTGACACCACGCGCCTACCTGCCGCTGGACTTCCCGCTGTACCTGGGCGGGTCGCTGGAGCGTGGCCGCGCCTGGAACAACGACAACGAGTTCGACAGTGGCTATATCAACGCAGCGAGCATCTTCCTCGGGCTGGACACACCGCTTGGGCCGCTGAACATCAGTTATGGCGCCAACACCGAGCACCAGAAGGCGGTGTACCTGAACCTGGGCCACACCTTCTAGTACGCGCGAAGGCGCGACATAAAAAAACGGATAGGGCGTGAGCCTCTATCCGTTTTCTCGTGCCGCTGAAGCGTAGTGCTGTGGTCAGGACTTCTCGAGGTTGCCAAGAATCTTCGCGTGCACGCGCATGCACACCTCCAGATCCGCCTCATCGACGCCAGTGAAGAGTTCGGCCCGCAGGGCATTGGCAATGGTTTCGATCTGATCGATGAGCGGTTTTGCAGGCGGGCACAGCAGGATTTTCTTGGCGCGCCGATCTTCCATGACCGCTTGACGACGCACCAGCCCCTGACTTTCCAGGCTGTCGAGCAGGCGCGCCAGCGTCGGGCCCTCGACACCGACACTCTGCGCCAGCTCGCGCTGGGTCGGCGCTTCGTCGAAACGGGCCAGGTGCAACAGCACCAGCCAGCGGGCCTGGGACAGGTTCAGCCCGGCCAGGCGGCGGTCGAGTTCGGCGCGCCAGCCCCGGGACATCTGGGCCAGCTGCATGCCGAAGCGGTGTTGGTTGTCGGTCAGGGGCATAAGCAACTCGATCGATAGAACTAATTATTAGTCAGCTAATCATGCCCCGGAGTATCAGGCAAGGCTCGGCGAGTGGGAAACGTCCGATAATCAACAAAAAGAATGACAAAGGTCAGGAATGACCGGGAAACCCGGCGTTACCGGCGGCACTCTACGCTCACGGCAGCAGGCACTATTGCCTCAGAGCTCGAACTCCGCCGCCAGCGCCGCACGCACGCAATACAGCACACCTTCCGGCACGCGCTGGCCAAACTGCGGGGCAATGGCCGAAACCGGCGGCAGTTCACCCTCCCCGTCGAGGAATGCGTCCTGTACCTCCATCATCAACTCTTCTGGCAGGTCCAGCGCCTGCTCCAGGCTCAGTTCCTGGCGCCCGATGGCCTCGGCCAACAGGCTGTAGACGTTCTTCTCGCTGCAGTTCAACTGCCCGGCGATCTGCGCCGGGGTCATGCCGGCGCGGGCCAGGCTGACCAGTTCGTGCCGCAGGTCGAGCACCACCTTCGGTGCCTCCTCGGTGCCGCCGGCGCCGTTGAGCACCTCCAGGAACGCCTGGCCATAACGCTCCAGCTTGCGCGCACCCACGCCACTGACCTGGGCCATGTCGCTGAGACTGGTGGGCTGGCTGCGCAGCATCTCGAGCAACGTCGAATCGGGGAAGATGACATAAGGCGGCACGCTGTGCTCCTCCGCCAGCTTGCGCCGCAGTGTACGCAGCGCCTCCCACAGCTCGCGCTCTTCGGCACGCACCAATTGGCTGGCCGGGCTGCCGCTGCCACTGCCCGAGGACTTGGCCACGGTCTGCGGCTTGAGATCGCGGCGCAGTTGCAGGTTCACCTCGCCTCGCAGCAGTGGCCGGCAGGTGTCGGAAAGACGCAGACCGCCATAACCCTCGAGGTCGATGTCCACCAGGCCACGGGCAACCAGCTGACGGAACAACGACCGCCATTCGTGCTCGCCCAGCGCCTTGCCGACCCCGAACACCGACAGCTTCTCGTGACCGAAATTGCGTACCTTCTCGTTATCCTTGCCCATCAGCACATCGACCAGATGGCCAACCCCATAGCGCTGGCCAGTGCGAAACACGGCCGACAGCGCCTGGCGGGCAGGCTCGGTGGCATCCCAGGTCTGTACCTTGTCGACGCAGTTGTCGCAATGGCCGCAGGGCTGCTCGAGCACCTCGTCGAAGTAGGCCAGCAAAGACTGGCGCCGGCAGCGCGTCTCTTCGCACAGCGCCAGCATCGCGTCGAGCTTGTGCTGTTCGATACGCTTGTGACGCTCGTCGCCTTCGGAGTTCTGCAGCATCTGCTTGAGCATCACCATGTCCTGCAGGCCGTAGGCCATCCAGGCATCGGACGGCAGGCCGTCACGCCCGGCCCGACCTGTTTCCTGGTAATAGGCCTCAAGCGACTTGGGCAGGTCGAGGTGGGCGACGAACCGCACGTTGGGCTTGTCGATGCCCATGCCGAACGCGATGGTGGCGACCATGATCAGCCCTTCCTCGTTGAGGAAGCGGTGCTGGTTGGCCGCGCGGGTCTCGGCAGCCAGGCCGGCGTGATAGGGCAATGCCGGGAATCCCTGCTCGCAGAGGTAGGCGGCGGTTTCGTCGACCTTCTTGCGCGACAGGCAGTAGACGATGCCGGCGTTGCCGCGCCGCTCGCCGAGAAACGCCATCAACTGCTTGCGCGGCGATTCCTTGGGCACGATGCGATAGAAAATGTTGGGCCGGTCGAAGCTCGACAGGAAACGCTCCGCGCCCTGCAGGTGCAGGCGCTGGACGATCTCCTCACGGGTGCGCATGTCGGCAGTGGCGGTCAGGGCGATACGCGGCACATGCGGGAACAGCTCGGCAAGCTGACCCAGTTGCAGGTATTCGGGGCGGAAGTCATGCCCCCATTGCGACACGCAATGCGCTTCGTCGATGGCGAACAGCGAAATATCCAGGTCGCGCAGGAACTCCAGCATGCGTGGCTGCACCAGGCGCTCAGGCGCCAGGTAGAGCATCTTTACCTCGCCGCGGCGCAGGCGCCCAGCCAGGTCGCGCTGCTGCTCGGGGCTGAGCGTCGAGTTCAGCGCGGCCGCAGCCACCCCCAGCTCATCGAGGGTGGCGACCTGGTCGTCCATCAACGCGATCAGCGGCGAGACCACGACGGTAAGGCCAGGGCGCAGCAGGCCTGGCACCTGGAAGCACAGCGACTTGCCACCCCCGGTGGGCATCAGGACCAGTGCATCGCCCCCGTTGGCCACGCATTCGATGATCGCCGCCTGGCGACCTCGGAAACTGTCGTAGCCGAAGATGTCCTTGAGGACGCGCTGAGCCTGTTCGAGCATTTGCCACTCCAAATCGCCGTACCATCCTGGACACAGGCTGGACGATAAATCCGCCGCGCACACGTCGAATGCGTAAGCGGTTTTTGCCGGGCGGCGCAGAAACGCCAGCTGGCTTGAAAAACTGCGGAGTATACCCGAGTGCCCTGCTCTGCGGCAGGCTCCGGTGACAGACGTTCCCTTTGCCCCGCCGAGGCTGCAAGGTGCTAGAATTCACTATCGTTTATTCCCCAAGGTAGCCCTGTAATGTCCTTCGCCGAGCAACTGACCCGCCTGCAAGCCTTCCTCGACGCCGATGAGCTGCACGAAGAAGCGCTGGACTACGTCGCCGCACACGGCTACCTGACCGCGCTGTCGATCTGTGCCGAGGACGTTCCCGAGCGCGAATGGATCGACGCGCTTTTCGCCGAAGAACCTCACTACGCCAGCGAAGCCCAGCGCACCGAGATCGAAGCGACGCTGGTGGCCCTCAAGGGCCACATCGCTCGCCAACTGGCCAGCGACGAGGAATTCGACCTGCCTTGCGAGCTGGACCTGACCGACGAGCCGGACGATTCCGACCTGCGCGGCTGGTGCATCGGCTTCATGGAGGGCGTGTTCCTGCGTGAAGAGGCCTGGTTCGAGAACGCCGAAGAGGAAGTCAGCGAAATGCTGCTGCCGATCATGGTTGGCTCGGGCCTGTTCGACGAACAGCCTGAGTTCGCCGACATCGCCAGCAACGCCAACCTGCAGGACGACATGGTCGTGCAGATTCCCGAGGCACTGAGCGCGCTGTTCCTGCTGCTGCACGCGCCGGAAGAAAAGCCGGCCCTGCTCAAGCCGCGCCACCACTGATTCGCAGTGGTGCGCTACCTGCTGCTGGCCGTCGGCTGGCTCAGTGTCGCGCTAGGGGTGCTGGGGATCTTCCTGCCGGTGTTGCCCACCACCCCTTTCCTGCTGCTGGCGGCGGCCTGTTTCGCCCGCAGCTCGCCGCGCTTCCACGACTGGCTGGTGAACCACCCCAGGCTCGGACCGTGGATTCGCGACTACCTCAACGGCGAAGGTATCCCGCTCAAGGGCAAGGTCTACGCCATCGGCCTGATGTGGGCGAGCATCGGGCTGTCGAGCTACCTGGTGCCGCTGTTCTGGGCCAGGGCCTTCATGCTCACCAGCGCCGTGCTGGTCACCCTCTACATCCTCAAGCAGAAGACCCTGCGCCATCCGTAACCGGTTACACCGTATCCACCTTCAACGAATGATCGTTGAGCATGCCGCTGATGACGGTCGCGGTATCGTGCCCTGCCGCGATCATGCCCCCCGCTCCCGCCGTCACCCCGTAATGCTGGGCCAGGTCGACGCCGGCAAGATCGATGGTCTGGGTCGCCGCAGCACCCGCCACACTACTGACCTCAATGGTCGAGACCACATTGACCCCACTGCCACTGACCTTGAAGTGCAGGTAGTCATCCAGCGAGGCTGCCGTAGCATTCTCGCCTTGCAGCAATTGCGACAGGTCGAGCCGGTCGCTGCCCGGCGTGAAGTCGGTCACCCGGTCGTGCCCGGTATCGCCTTTCTGCCAGACGAAGGTATCGTTGCCGCTGCCGCCGGTGAGGGTGTCGTTGCCTGGCCCACCAATGAGGATGTCGTTACCGCCACCGCCGATGAGAATGTCGTCCCCCAGGCCACCACTGAGCACATTGTCCCCCTCGTTGCCGATCAGCGTGTCGTTGTAGTCCGAGCCGATCAGGTTCTCGATGCTGACCAGGGTGTCGAGGCCCGCCCCGCCGGTGTTCTGCGCACCGACATGGCCGAGATCGACCGTGACCCCGGCCGTCGCCGACGCGTAGCTGGCGGTGTCATTGCCGGGCCCGCCGTCCAGCAGGTCGTTGCCGGGGCCACCGATCAGCAGATCATCTCCCTCCCCGCCGTACAGGGCATCGTTCCCAGCCCCTCCCACCAGCACATCGTGGCCGGCACCACCGTTCAAGGTGTCGTCGCCATTGCCCGCCAGCAGTACATCATCGCCTGCCGTGCCCTGCAAGGTGCTACCAACCTGATAGGTGATGTCCACCGCCCCGGAGGCGCTGCCGCCATGGTTGTCGCTGAGCGTGTAGCTGCCCTGGTAGACCTCGTTCTCGGCATGGCTGTAGTCGATCACCAGGCTCAGCTTGTAGTTCTCCGCCGCCTTGCTGTTGCCCAGGGCATTCTCGCTGTTGATCACGTGAATGCTGTACACACCGTCGTGGCTGGCGGTGAAGCTGCCACCGTCGGCGATCGGCTGATAGCTGCCGTTGGCATCCTTCCACTCCAGCATCAGGTTGCCTGCCGGGCGGTCATGGTCGAGGCTGAGGCTCTCACCCTTGCGCAGGGTCACGGTCAGGGTGTCCTCATCGTTGGCATTGCCGGTGCTGATCGAACCCAGGTACCCAGCAATCACCAAGGCCGCCGTCATGGAGCCCGAGATCGCCGTGAAGTCACTGCGCGCCAGGTCCTTGAGCTGGTTCTCGAGCTTGTTGGCGGTGCCATCGAACTTGAGCGTCTGTGCCTGGCTGCCTGCCGTGAAGCCCGCGCCCTTTTCGGCAAAGCCCGTGTTGAAGGTGATGGGCGCAGCGCTCAGGTGGTCGTGATCCGCATCGCTGTCATTGGCCAGCAGCGCCTGGGCCGGGACGGTGACACTGGCACCGGTGATATTGGTGATGATGTGGTCGGCACCCGCCACTGGCGCGCTGTTGCTATTGATCTTCACCATCAGGCTGGCGCTGCTGGTGTCGCCGTCGTTGTCGCTGACAGTGAAGCCGAACTTCTCGACCTGGCTGCTGCCGGTATCCTTCGGCGGCGTGTAGGTAAATTCACCAGTGTCCATGTCCACCAGCAGCGTGCCACCGAGCGCAGTCTTGATCGACAGCGTGTTGCCGCTGGTATCGAAGCTGGCCTTGTCCGGCCCTCCGGCAACGCTGTAGGCTCCCTGCCCAGCATTGGCCTTGGGATCGAAGGTGTAGGTGGTGCCATCGACCAGCAGCGCCTTGATGAAGCCGCCATCGGCACCAAAGTGCCCGCCACTCATCAGGCTGCCGGTGATCGGTGCCCCCTGCACAGTGCCCGACAGCACGGCGCTGAGCTGGCTGAGGTCGGTAACCACCACGGAGCCCGTATCCACATGGCTGCTGCCGTCGTAGGCCAAGGGGTCGAGGTTGGCCTGGTTGACGCCAGTGCCCAAGCCAATGGCGTAGGACTTGATCCCGTTGTTATCGAGGAAGCTTTCCCAGGCCGCTTCGCGCACCGCTGTCATCGAATGATTGTCAGTGGGCACGCCATCGGAGAAGAAGTAGCTGATGTTCTGCGCCCCCGCGATCTTGCCGCTGGTGACAAAGGCTTCCTGCGCCTTGGTCGCGGCGGAGTCGTAGTAGGTCGAGCCGTCGGCGCTCAACCCGGCGACGATGCTCTTGGCCTCGGCGATCGATACCCAGACCGGCGTCTTGACCCAGGCCCCGGTGGCGAAGGTGACGATTTGCACCTTGATATCGCCCATGTCGTCGTACTTGTCGAGCAAGGCGTTGATCGCCTGCTTTGCCAGGGCCAGACGGCTCAGCCCCTGCACACCAGAGGCAAAGTTCATGCTGCCGGAGACATCGATCACCAGCAGGATATTGGAGTCCACCTGGCCGGGCGTGATGCTGCGTTCGGCGCACACGGCCTTGGGCACATCATCGACGATGGAAATGGCAATGGTGCTGGTGACACTGTTGCCCAGCGAATCGGTGGCCTTGTAGGTGAAGTACTCGACAACCCGATTGGCGCCATCGTCCGCACCGCCCGGGGTTTTCGGTGCCGAGATCAGGGTGTAGGTGTAGGAACCATCGGCGTTGATCTGGATTTGCCCGAACTGGCCGACAGCATTGCCTACCAGGCTATAGGTCAATGCCCCGACACCGCCGCCGACCGAACCCACCAGACTGCCGGAGGCGGTTTCCGCCGTTGAATGCGGGTCACTGCCAGTGACCGTGCCCACCGCCAGGTCGTTGCCGTCCTTGACCAGGTCCAGCGCCTTCTCGTACACGGTGACGTCACGATCCTCACAAGCCACCAGCTTGCTGTCCTGCACATTGATGGTGATGGTCGTGGTGCTCTCGTCACCATCGGCATCGCGAATGGTGTAGACGAACACGTCGCTAGCGCCGACCTTGGACACACTGTCAGGGTTGGCGTGATAAGTCGCATTGCCCTGGGCATCGAGGGTCAGGTAGCCGTACTGGCCCATGACCTGACTGCCAAGCTGGCCAATCGCCGAGGTCGAGGTGTCGCTGCCGGCGCGCACGCCGACCACATACTGACCGTCTGCCCGCACATCGGCACCGACAATGTCGTTGTCCAGCACATTGCCGCTGACCACGCCGCCTTCAGTCACACTGGCCACATCGCAATGGGCCTTGGGTACATCGTCGACGATGGTGATGACGATGGTGCTGGTAGTCGAGTTACCTACGGAGTCCGTCACTTGATAGGTGAAGGACTCGGTCAGACTGTTCGCACCGTCATTGACGTTGCCCGGCGTTTTCGGCGCTGAGGTCAGGGTGTAGGTGTAGGAACCATCGGCATTGAGCTGGAGCTGGCCATATTGCCCCGTGGCATTGCCCACCAGGCTGAAGGTCAGCGCGCCAACACCACCACCCACCGAGCCCGCGAGGCTGCCGGAAGCGGTTTCCGCTGTCGAGTGCGGGTCACTGCCGGTGACATTGCCTGCGGCCAGGTCGTTGCCATCCTTGTTCAGGTCCAGTGCTTTTTCATACACCTTCACTTCACTGTCTTCGCAGGCCACCAGCTTGCTGTCGTGCACATTGATGGTGATGGTCGTGGTGCTCTCGTCGCCATCGGCATCACGGATGGTGTAGACGAACACATCGGTAGCGCCGGCCTGGGACACGCTGTTGGAGTTGGCATGGTAGGTCGCGTTGCCCTGGGCATCGAGGGTCAGGTAACCGTACTGGCCCATGATCTGGCTGCCGACCTGGCCAATCGCCGAGGTCGAGGTGTCGGAGCCGGCACGCACGCCGACCACGTACTGGCCGTCCCCGCGCACATCGGCACCGACAATGTCGTTGTCCAGCACATTGCCGCTGACCACGCCGCCTTCAGTCACGCTGGCGACATCGCAGTGCGCCTTGGGCACATCGTCGACGATGGTGATGACGATGGTGCCGGTGGTCGAGTTGCCGAGCGAATCTTTCACCTGGTAGGTGAAGGACTCCGTCAGCGTGTTCGCGCCGTCATTGACGTTGCCCGGCGTTTTCGGCGCCGAGGTCAGTGTATAGGTGTAGGAGCCGTCGGCATTGAGCTGGATCTGCCCGTACTGACCTGCGGCGTTGCCTACCAGGGTGAAGGTCATCGCCCCGATACCACCACTCACCGCCCCGGCCAGCGAGCCCGAGGCCGTCTCGCCCGGGGAGTGTGGATCGCTGCCGGTAACAGTGCCTGGCGCCAGGTCATTGCCGTCCTTCACCAGATCCAGCGCCTTCTCGTAAACCGTCACGCCGCCATCAGGCGTTGCGACCAACGAGCAGTCGTGGATATCAATGGTGATGGTGGTGGTGCTCTCGTCACCGTCGGCATCGCGGATGGTGTAGACGAACACATCCGTAGCACCAGGCGGCGCGACACTGTCGGGGTTGGAGTGATAGGTCGCGTTACCCTGGGCATCGAGGGTCAGGTAACCATACTGGCCGACCACCTGGACGCCCAGTTGGCCAATGGCCGAGGTGGAGGTATCACCGCCTGCGCGAACCCCGACCACGTATTTGCCATCAGCCACCACATCGGCGCCGAATACATCATTGACCAGCACGTTGCCACTGACGGTGCCGCCCTCGAAGACATTGGCAAAATCGCTGTGCGCCTTGGGCACGTCGTCAACGATGGTGATGACGATGGTGCTGGTGGTCGAATTGCCCAGCGAATCCTTCACCTCGTAGGTGAAGCTCTCCGTCAGACTGTTCGCCCCATCATTGACGTTATCCGGCGATTTCGGCGCCGAGGTCAGCGTGTAGGTGTAGGAACCATCGGCATTGAGCTGAATCTGGCCATACTGGCCCACCGCATTGCCCACCAGCGTAAAGGTCAGCGCACCGACGCCACCGCTCACGGAGCCCGCCAGGCTACCGGAGGCGGTTTCGCCGGTGGAACCCGGCGTGCTGCCGGTGACAGTACCCGGGGCCAGGTCATTGCCATCCTTCACCAGGTCCAGCGCCTTTTCGTACACCGTCACGCCGTCGTTGGGCCCGGCGATCAGCGAGCAATCCTTGACGTTGATGGTGATGGTCGTGGTGCTCTCGTCACCGTCGGTGTCGCGGATGGTGTAGACGAACACATCGGTGGCACCGGCCGGCGCCACGGCATTCGGGTTGGCATGGTAGGTGGCGTTGCCGGCAGCATCGATGGTCAGGGTGCCATACAGGCCCCCGATCGCGGTATTGAGATTGCCGATGGCCGAGGTCGAGGTGTCGGACCCCGCCCGCGCACCCACCACCACATTGCTGGTCCCAGCCTGGTCGGCGCCCAACTGATCGTTAAGCAGCACGTTGCCGCTGACCGTGCCACCCTCCACCACGCTGGCCGAGTCGGGCTGCGCCTGGGGTACGTCGTCGACGATGTTCACATCCAGGGTGGCCGTGGCGCTGCTGCCATCGGTGTCCTGGGCGATCACGCTGAAATGCTCGCTCAGGCTGTTGGTGCCCTCGCCCGTAGGATGGCCTTCGTTACCGAGCAAGGTGTAGCTGTAGCTGACCACGCCGGTGGCCGGGTTGTAGCCGGTGATGGTCAGGGTGTTGCCCAGCGCGGTCGTGATCGACTGCGGGAAACCCGCCACCACGCCGCCGCTGACCACGCTGATGCCACCGACACTCAGGGTCTGCAGGCCGTCCGGTGCACTGACGGTAAAGCTGCCACTCTGGGTCAGGGCGGTGCTGTCCGGCGCACTGCCGTTGCTCAAGTTTTTCTCGTAGACCGTCAGCTCACCGCCCTTCACATCCAGGCCACCGAGGGTTACCGGATCGTCGAGGTTGGTGATGTTCAGGGTCAGGGTCGCACTGCTGGAGTCACCGTCCGCATCCGTCAGGGTGTAGGTGAAGGTCTCGACGCCATGTCCGCCACCGTTGAGGTTCTTGAAGTCCGGATCGTTGACGTTAAGCGTGTAGGTGTAGGAACCGTCCGCAGCAAGCACCAGGGTGCCGTAGGTTCCGACGTAGGTACCGGCCACCACGGGGCCGCCGACCACCCGATCGGCGCCCTGGACGTCGTTGTCCAGCACATTGCCGGTGAGCTGGGTGTGCTGCTCGGTGGCAGTGACCGCGTTGGTATCGTTGACCGCCGTGGGCACATCGTCGCGAATGATCACGTCCAGCGAGCCACTGGCGACGTCGCCATCCGTGTCGCTGACCAGCACCGGGAAATGCTCGCCGAGTTCATTGCTGCCTGCCCCGTCCGGATGGTGCTCGGCGCCGGTGAGGGTGTAGCTGTAGCTGACGACACCCGTGGACGGGTTGTAACCGGTGATGGTGAGGACGTTGCCAAGGCCCGTGGTAATGGACTGGCCCACACCGGTCACCACACCGGCAGTCACCACGTTGATACCGCCGACGCTGAGGTTGAACACACCATCCGGCGCGACCACGGTGAAACTGCCGGATTGGGTCAGGGCTGCCGGGTTGCTGGCCGATCCCAACGGCAGGTTTGCCTCGTTGAGGGTCAGTTCGGCGGGGCTCAGGTCGAGCCCGCGCAGGGTGACAGGATTGTCCGGCGGTGTAACGGGAGGATTCACAGGTGGATTGATCGGCGGGTTTACAGGGGGATTGACCGGTGGATTGAGCGGCGGCCCGAAGGGCCCTGCGTTATTGTCGACGTCCAGGGTGCCGATGTAACGGTTGGCCAGTTCCGGAATACCGTTGAAGCCGGCGGTGGGGAAGCCGATGGTCGGATCGACCCGTCCGGCCACCTCGGTCAGCAACACGAAACTGTGCCCGCCCCCCAAGGCCCCGGGCGCTCCGTTGGCGCCAGGCCCGGCGGCGGGTGCTTCGCCCTCCTGCGTCGGGTCGGCACCTGCGGCAATGGCTTGCTGCAGACGCTCGACATCGCTGAGCTGCGCCTGGCTGGGAAGCGGATCAGGAGCTTGTACGTGGGGAGCACGGTTGGCCAACAGGTCCGGGGTCATTTCCAGGCTGCTGCCTCGTCCCAACGTCAGCTCGGCGCCGTTGTGCAAACGTACGGCCACAGCACCGGCGGCTCCGGTTTCCAGTTGCTCGCCAGCGAACAGGCGGTCGCCCTCCACCAGCATACGCTTGGCACCGTCGCTGCCCACCGCGAATACCTGGCCTATGACCTTGCTGACCACGCCAATTGATTTAGCCATGAACGCACGCCTCCCCTGCCGATTGGCTTTCTGCAGCGGCGGACAGGCCAGGTAATGCGGGAAGCGATCCTTTGCGGGGTCTCGCGTCTGTCACAAGGGTGAGAAATCGCCTTCACCAAGACAGCTCAACGCGTGCGGTAGTGGGAATTGGCCATTATTCGAATGCCAATTTTTTGTCGCCAAATTCCGCCGTCGTTGTCCTCTCCAGGGTCCTTAGCTGCAAAAAATCTGGAACTTTCTCCGAAGCCCGGAAATCAGGTACTGCAGCCGATTTACCCGAGCGCTTGAATAGAACAATGTCTCGGTTTGCTTAGACCGCATAAGTTTTTTTTCGCATAGACCTTATGAAAAAATCTTCTTAGCTTGCCCGTTAAATGTTCTTAGCTCTGTTGTTACAAACCTGAAACGGTTTCAACTCAATTTTTCGTCATTTTTTTGGCGAAACGCAGGACCTTTTTAAAGACCAGGGAGAAGTACCCCATGCGCGTGTTAACCCCCATCACCAGTGCGATCCTGTTGGCCATGGCCTGTGCCAACGCTCAGGCGATGTCGATCACCGAGGCTGTCCAGAGCGCCGTGGACTACCACCCTCAGATCAGTTCCAATCGCAACAGCAAGCTGTCGGCCGATGAGGATGTGAAGTTCGCGCGCGGAGGCTACTACCCCAGCGTCGACCTGGTGGCCGGTTATGGCCGCCAGCGCTCGGACAACCTCAATACGCGCGGCATCAACCCCGACGGCACGCGCAACCACAACAAGGAAACCCTCAACTACACACAGTCCGAGCTGCGCCTGCGACAGATGATCTTCGACGGCTTCAACACCGCCAACGAAGTCGGGCGCACCGAATCGGTGGCCACCTCGCGCGCGTACTACACCCAGGCCATCGCCCAGGATGTCGCCCTGCGCGCCATCGAGGTGTACCTGGAAGTGCTCAAGCGCCGTGAGCTGGTGACCCTGGCCAAGAACAACCTGCAGGCACACCTGCGCGTCAACGACCAGATCGGCCTGCGCAGCGAGCGCGGCGTGGGCAGCACCGCCGACCTCGACCAGTCCCGCGCCCGTCGCGCCCTGGCGGAAAACAACCTGGACACCGCCGAGGTCGACCTGGCCGACGCCGAGGCCAACTTCTACAGCGTCATCGGCCGCCAGCCGGACGAACTGGAAACGCCGACCTCGATCAAGATCCAGATGCCCGGCACCCTCGATGAAGCCCGCCAGGGCATGCGCGAGAACAACCCGTACCTCAAGTCCGCCCAGGCCGATGTCAACGCTGCAGAGAAACAGTACGAAGTGGCCAAGTCGCCGTTCTATCCACGCCTGGACGCAGTGCTGGCCACCGGTGCCAACAACAACCTGGGCGGCGAGCGCGGCCACAGCAACAACGACTGGCAGGCCGGCGTCGAGCTCAGCTACAACCTGTTCCGCGGCGGCAGCGACAAGGCGCGCCTGCAGTCCGATGCGCACAAGATCAACCAGGCCATGGACATCCGCAACAACGCCCTGCGCGAGCTCACCGAGAACCTGAGCCTGGCCTGGAACGCCATGAACAACGCACGCAAGCAGACCCCCAGCGCCCGTGAATACGCCGAGACCACCCAACGCGTGCGTGGTGCCTACCAGGACCAGTTCGGCCTGGGCCAGCGCACCCTGCTCGACGTGCTCGACAGCGAGAACGAGCTGTACAACGCCAACCGTCGCTACACCGAAGTGCGCTACACCGAAGAGTTTTCCATGTACCGGGTGCTGGCGACCATGGGCGAGTTGCTGAGCAAGCAGCGCATCTCGCTGCCACCGGAAGCCATCGCCAAGACCGAAGTGCGCAATGAGGCGCAGTTGCCCGATATGCGCTAGGCCCTGCGAAAGGCGGCTGCAGCCCCCTGCAGCCACTTCCCGTCCACCGCGGCAGGAGTAGGCCATCGTGACCAGTATGCAAAGCACGCAGCCCAACCTGGCTGCGGATGATCCATTGCTCGATGGCCTGCTGATCCTGTGCAAGGTTCAAGGGTGCCCGGCCAGCCGCGCCAGCCTGTGTGCCGGCCTGCCGCTGGCCGACCAGCGCCTGAGCCTCGAACTGCTGCCCCGGGCCGCCGCCCGCGCCGGGCTGCAGGCGCGAGTACTGCGCCGCGAGCTAGGCGCGATCAGCCCGCTGAACCTGCCGGTACTGTTGCTGCTCGGTGACGGGCGCAGCGCCGTGCTGCAACGCTGGAGCGAAGATGGACGGGCGCTGATCCTGCCGTGCGAGGCCGAAGGTGGCGAGCAATGGGTCGAGCGCCAGGCGCTGGAGCAGGCCTACAGCGGGCAAGCCCTGTTCGCCCGCCCGCGACATACCCTCGAAGACCTGCGTACGCCACTGCTGCCACGGGTCGAAGCCTGGTTTCGCGACACCCTCAAGCATTCACGCTGGCTGTACAGCGATGCCCTGCTGGCCAGCCTTCTGATCAACCTGCTCGGGCTGATGGTGCCGCTGTTCGTGATGCAGACCTACGACCGCGTGGTGCCCAACCAGGCACTCTCGACCCTGTGGGTGCTGGTCATCGGCCTGTTCATCGGTACTGCCTTCGAGCTGGTACTGCGCATGGTCCGCGCGCACCTGCTGGACCAGGCCGGCAAGAAGACCGACCTGATCCTGTCCGCCACACTGTTCGAGCGCATCACCGGCATGGCCATGAAAGCACGTCCGGCCAGCATCGGCGGCTTCGCCCAGAGCATCCACGACTTCCAGGGCCTGCGCGAATTCCTCACCGCCGTCACCCTGACCAGCATCATCGACCTGCCCTTCGTGGTGCTGATGCTGCTGGTGATCGGCCTGCTCGGCGGCTGGCTGGTGCTGATCCCGCTGGTGGCCTTCCCGCTGGCGGTGGGTGTGGCGTTGTTCATCCAGATACGCCTGCGCGATACGGTGCAGAAAAGCCTGAGCCTCGGCGCCGTGCGCCAGGCCTTGCTGATCGAAACCCTTGGCGGCCTGGAAACCCTCAAGGCCTGCGGCGCCGAAAGCGAACGCCAGTATCTGTGGGAACACACCAACGGCGCCATCGCCCGTCTCGACGCCCATGCCCGCAACCTGTCGGCCCTGGCCAGCAACGGCACGCTGTTCATCCAGCAGTTCTGCGGCATGGCCACCATCGTCGCGGGGGTCTACTCGATCATCGCCGGCAGCCTCAGCGTGGGCGCCCTGATCGCCTGCTACATGCTCGGCAGCCGGGTGCTGGCGCCGCTGGGCCAGATCGCCGGGCTGATCACCCGCTACCAACAAGCGCAATTGACCATGCGCAGCACCGACGCACTGATGAGCTTGCCGCAGGAGCGCCAACCCGGCCAGCAGGCACTGGAGCATACGGCGCTGCAGGGCGGCCTGGGCATCAGCCACGTGACCTTCCGCTACCCCGGCCAGGTTGCCGCTGCCCTGAACGACATCAACCTGTCGATCAAACCCGGGGAGCGCATCGGCATCATCGGCCGCAGCGGTTCGGGCAAGAGCACGCTCGGGCGGTTGTTGATGGGGTTTCATCACCCTGACGAAGGCCAGGTGCTGCTGGACAACCTCGACCTGCGCCAACTGGATATTGCCGACCTGCGCAACCAGCTGGGCTATGTCGCCCACGACATGCCCCTGCTGGCAGGCAGCCTGCGCGACAACCTGACCTTGGGCGCACGCCACGTCAGCGATGCGCGCATGCTCGAAGTCGCCGAGCTGACCGGCGTCAGCGAACTGGCCCGCCAACATCCGCAGGGCTTCGACCGCCCGCTGGGCGAGCGTGGCCAACTGCTCTCCGGCGGTCAGCGCCAGGCCGTCCTGCTGGCCCGCGCACTGTTGCTGGAGCCGCCGATCCTGATCCTCGACGAACCCACCAGCCACATGGACAACAGTAGCGAAGACCAACTGCGCCAACGCCTGCTGGCCTGGGTGCCCGGCAAGACCCTGCTGCTGGTCACCCACCGCAGCTCGATGCTCAGCCTGGTGGATCGGCTGGTGGTACTGGACAACGGCAAGGTGGTGGCCGACGGGCCGAAGGACGCGGTGATCGACGCCCTGCGCAAAGGCCGTATCGGCGCAGCCCTGTAAACGACGTCAAGAACGGCGCTGCCAGAGGCTCCGTGGCTTTCATCGGAGGTAGACATGCCCCTCAGCCAAAGCGTTCGCAGCCATCTCGCCGGCGCCGACAAGCATGCCGAGCGCGACTACATGCCGGAGCTGGCCGGCGCCACCCTGCAGGACTCGCCGCGCCTGTCGCGCATCACGGTGTGGCTGGCAGCAGCGCTGTTGCTGGTGGCCCTGGTCTGGGCCAAGTTCGCCGTGCTCGACGAGGTCACGGTCGGCGAAGGCAAGGCCATCCCCTCGAGCAAGGTGCAGGTGATCCAGAACCTCGAAGGCGGCATCGTCACCGAGATCTTCGTGCGCGAAGGACAGATGGTCGACAAGGGCGCCACCCTGCTGCGCCTGGACGACACCCGCTTCAAGTCGAACAAGGGCGAGAGCGAAGCCGACCGCTACGCCCTGACCGCACAGGTCGAGCGCCTGTCGGCCGAATCCGAAGGGCGCCCCTTCGCGCTGTCGGACGAAATCCGCGCCAAGGCACCGCAGGTGGCCGAAGACGAAATCGCCCTCTATCAGTCGCGTCAGCGCCGGCTCACCAGCGAGAAGCAGACGCTCAACGAACAACTGCGGCAGAAGACCCAGGAACTCGCCGAATTCCGCTCCAAGGTCGATCAGTACCGTTCAGCGGTAGGGCTGCTGCAGCAAGAGCTGGACATGTCGTCGCCACTGGTGAGCAAAGGCGCCATTTCTCCGGTGGAGATCCTGCGTCTCAAGCAGCGCAGCGTCGAAGCCCGCGGCCAACTGAACGCGACCAACCTGGCCATTCCTCGCGCTGAAGCGGCCATTGCCGAGATTCGCAGCAAGATCCAGGAGTCCGAGGCGAGTTTTCGTTCCGACGCGGCCAAGGAGCTCAATGACAAGCGCACGGAATTGTCGAAGATCACCGCCACCAGCATCGCCATCGACGACCGGGTCAACCGCACCACCGTGGTGTCGCCAGTGCGTGGCATCGTCAAGCTGCTCAAGGTCAACACCATCGGCGGCGTGGTCCAGCCCGGCAGCGACCTGGTGGAGATCGTGCCGATCGAGGACAACCTGCTGATCGAGGCCAAGGTGCGCCCGCAGGACGTGGCGTTCCTGCATACGGGGCAGGTGGCGATGGTCAAGTTCAGTGCCTACGACTACACCATCTATGGCGGGCTCAAGGCCAAACTCGAGCTGATCAGCGCCGACACTGTCACCGACGACAAGGGCAATGCGTTCTACCTGATCCAGGTGCGCACCGAGAAGAACCATTTGGGCGGGGACAACAAGCCGCTGCTGATCATCCCGGGGATGACCGCGACGGTGGACATCATCACCGGGCAGAAGAGCGTGCTGGATTACCTGCTCAAGCCGGTGATGAAGGCCAGGACCGAGGCGATGCGCGAGCGGTGAGGGCCGTGGGATTGGTGGTGGCCTTTTCGCGGGCAAGCCCGCTCC
>NZ_JBNFMU010000171.1:0-5437 GCF_049942315.1 Pseudomonas wayambapalatensis | reverse complement strand
CCCCCCCCCCCCCCCCCCCCCCCCCCGCTCCTACAGGAAGTTGAAGCTTCAGTTATGCGCCTGCGGCTCGCGGATCTTGTACCAGGCCACGTACAGCGCCGGCAGGAACAGCAAGGTCAGCAGCGTTGCGCTGATGATCCCGCCGATCATGGCGTAGGCCATCGGGCCCCAGAACACCTCGCGGGCGATGGGGATCATCCCCAGGCTGGCCGCTGCGGCCGTGAGCAGGATCGGCCGACGCCGATGGTTGGTAGCCTCGACCACCGCGTCCCAAGGTGAGTAGCCCTGGGCCTCGAATTCGTCGATCTGGGTCACCAGGATCACCGAGTTGCGGATGATGATGCCGATCAGCGCAAGAATCCCGAGGATCGCAACAAAGCCCATGGGCGTTCCCGTCGGCACCAGCGCCAGCACCACGCCGATCAGCCCCAGCGGCGCGACGCTGACCACCAGGAACAGCTTCTGCACGCTGTGCAACTGGATCATCAGGAAGGTCGCCATCAGGAACAGCATCAGCGGAATCACCTGAGCAATCGGCCCCTGCGCCTTGCCGCTCTCCTCCACGGTGCCGCCGGTGGCTACTTCGTAACCGGCCGGCAGCGAAGCGGCGAACTCTTCGATCTTCGGCTTGAGCTGGGCCACCAGGTCGGTGGGCTGGATCTCGCCGTTGACCGATGCCTTTATGGTGATCGTCGGCTTGCGGTCACGCCGCCAAACCAATGGCTGTTCGAGCTCGTAGCGCACCGTGGCGAACGACAGCAAGGGGATCGAGGTGCCGCTGGGGCTGACGATCTGCAGGTTCTGCAGGGTATCGGGCGAGCCGCGCTCACTGTCCTTGGCGCGCGCGACCACGTCCACCAGGTAGATCTGGTCGTTGACCTGGGTCACCGGTGCACCGGTGACGATGCTGTTCATCACGTTGGCGACGTCTTCGGACGACAGGCCCAGTTGGCGCGCCTTGTCCTGGGCGATCTCGACCCGCAGGACTTTGCCGGGCTCGTTCCAGTCGTACATCATCTCGCCAATGTTGGGGTTCTGGTCGAGCAAGGTCGCAAGGTCGATGGCGTGCTTGCGCACCTGGTCGATATCCTTGCCGCTGACCCGGTACTGGATCGGACGCCCCACTGGCGGGCCCATCTCCAGCGATTGCACATTGGTGCCGATGCCGACGAAATCATTGCGCAGCCGCTCCTGCAGCTTGGGAATCAACGTGTTGCGCTGCTCCAGCCCCTTGCTGACGATGACCAGTTGCGCGTAGTACGGGTTCTGCAGCTGCTGGTCGAGCGGAAGGTAGAAACGCACCGCGCCCTGGCCGATATAGGTGCTCCAGTGGTCGATGTCCGGATCGTCCTTGAGGGTGGCTTCCAGGCGATCAACCGCACGGCGGGTTTCCTGGATCGACGCGTTCTGCGGCAGGTTCAGTTCCAGCAGGATCTCCGGGCGATCCGAAGACGGGAAGAACTGGTTCTGCACGAACCGCATGCTCAACACCGCCAGGGCGAACAGCACCACGGTGCCAACGATGGTCAGCCAGCGGTTGCGCATGCACCACAGCAAGCCGCTTTCGAAGGCGCGGCCGATGCGGCCGGGTTCCCCATCATGGGGTTTGACCTTGCTGCTGAGGATATGCACGCCCAGCACCGGCGCGAAGAACACCGCCACCACCCACGACACCAGCAGCGCCACCGCGATCACCGCGAACAGGGTGAAGGTGTATTCGCCCGCAGAGCTGGCGTTCAGGCCGATGGGCACGAAGCCGGCAACGGTGACCAAGGTGCCGGTGAGCATCGGGAATGCCGTCGAGGTATAGGCATAGGTCGCCGCGTCGTTCTTGCTCTCGCCCATCTCCAGGCGCGTGACCATCATCTCTACGGTGATCATTGCATCGTCGACCAGCAGGCCCAGGGCGATGATCAATGCACCCAGCGAGATGCGCTGCATGGTGATGCCGCTGTACTCCATGAACACGAAAACCATCGCCAGCACCAGCGGGATCGAACAGGCCACCACCAGGCCTGCGCGTATGCCCAGGCTGATGAAACTGACCACCAGCACGATGATCACCGCCTCGAACAGCGCACTGGTGAAGCCGCCCACGGCGTCCTCGACCACCACGGCCTGGTTCGACACGGTATGCACGCCCACACCCACCGGTAGCTCAACGGTGATGCTGTCCATCTTGTCGCGCAGTGCCTTGCCGAACTCCTGGATGTTGCCACCCTTCTTCATGCCGATCGCCAGGCCGATGGCCGACTGGCCGTTGTAGCGGAACATGGGGGCGGGCGGATCCTGGAAACCGCGCTCGATATCGGCGATGTCGGCCAGGCGGAAGAAGCGGTCGTTGATTCTCAGGTTGACCACCTGCAGGTCCTTCTCCGAGGCGAACTGGCCGGTGGTGCGCACCGAGATGCGCTCTGGCCCGGCTTCGATCACCCCGGCCGGAGTCACCGCATTCTGCGATTGCAGCGCCTGCATCACCTGGCGCTGGTCGATGCCCAGTGCCGCCAGCTTGCGGGTGGAGAAGTTCAGGTACAGCACTTCATCCTGCACGCCGATGGTTTCGACCTTGCCGATATTCGGCACCTCGCGCACTTCGGCGCGCACCTGCTCGACGTAATCGCGCAACTGGCGCAGGTCCAGGCCATCGGTGGTGAAGGCGTAGATCGAGCCGAACACATCACCGAACTCGTCGTTGAAACCCGGCCCTTGCAGGCCCTGGGGGAATTCACCGCGGATGTCCTGGATCTTCTTGCGCACCTGGTACCAGATCTGCGGGATATCCTCGGCCCTGGTGGTATCGCGCAGGTAGACGAAAACCGTCGACTCGCCGGGCCGGGTGTAGCTCTTGACGTAGTCGAGCGAGTCCAGTTCCTCGAGCTTCTTCTCGATCCGGTCGGTCACCTGGTACAGGGTTTCGTCCTGGGTCGCACCGGGCCAGCGGGTCTGGATCACCATGGTCTTGATGGTGAAGGACGGGTCTTCTTCCCGGCCCAGGTTCATGTAGGAGAACACGCCCATCAGCAAGGCGACGAACATCAGGTACCACACGAAGGACTGGTGCTTCAGGGCCCAGTCCGACAGGTTGAAGCTTCCTTTCATCGTGCGTCCTCGTCGAATTTGACCTGCTGGCCCGGCTTCAGGCTGTTCACACCCGCCGTCACCACCCGTTCGCCCGGCTGCACACCGGCGCCCAGCACGACGCGCCGTTCGCTGCGCTCCACGAGTGTGACCTCACGGGTGGCCACGGTCTTGTGCTGCGGATCGACCACCCAGACCTGGGTCTTGCCGTCTCGCTCCAGCAGGGCGGTAGCCGGCAGCTCGGTGCGCGGCGCGATCGCCGAGCTGAGCGTGACGCTGATGGCGGTGCCGAGGTGGAACGCCTGCGGCGTACTGGCCAGGCTTAGCCGCGCACGTCGGGTGCGGGTGGCGGCATCGGCCTGCGGCTCAAGCTCGCGCAGCGTGGCGGTGGTGCTGATGGCCGGCTCCAGTTGCGATGCCACGGTGAACACCAGCGACGGGGTCAACTGCTCGGCGACTGGGATCGGCAGATCAATCACCGCCTCCTTGACGTCCGGGCGCGCCAGCGTGACCACTTCCTGGCCGGCACTGACCGTCTGCCCGGCTTCGGCGCGCCAGGCCGTGACCACGGCGCCATGGTCGGCCTTGAGCGTGCTGTAGCCGAGCTGGTCGCGTGCCTGGCTGAGCGCCGAACGCGCCTGTTCGAGCGAGGCGCCGGTGGTCTTCAGGTCGGTCTGGGCAATGTCCAGCTGGGCCTGGGCGCCGACGCCGCGGTCATACAACTGCTGCTGGCGACGGGCATTGGCCTGGGCGTTGATCCATTGCGCCTGGACTCGCGCCAGGTCGCCTTCGGCGGCGCGCAGCTGGTTCTGTTGGTCGGTGGGATCGAGAGTGGCCAGGGTGTCGCCCGGTTTCACCTGCGCGCCCACGTCCACCCAGCGCCGCGCAATGCGCCCGGACACTCGGAAGCCCAGGGTGCTTTCAAAGCGGGCCTGGATGGTGCCGGCAAAACGACCGAGCTGCGACTGCGTCTGCGGCTCGACCAGGGTCGAGAGCACCGGCCGTACGGGCTCGGGCGCCGGCTCATCACCCTTGCAACCGGGCAGCAGGGCTGCTGCGGCAAGTAACACCAGCAAGGGCTTCATGGCTCACCTCCGGGGCTCTTGGCGTCGACTTTCTGCACCTGCATGCCCGGATGCAGCAACTGGCCGCCACTGACCACAACGGTTTCGCCGCTTTTCACGCCGTCACTGATGACGATGCGCCCGGTGAGGTAACGCGCCACCTGAACCTTGCGCAGTTCGACCTTGTCGCCCTCGCCCACCACCCACACCGCCGGCTCATGCAGCGCCTTGGTCAGCGCCGACCAGGGCAATTCGATGCTTGGGCGTCCCTGTGCGTGAGCCGTGGCGGTTACCGGCGAGCCCAACTGCATGGCAGCCGGCACGTTACGCAGCGCCACCTTGACCTGCACCGTACCGCTCTCGGCAGACACCGTCGGAGTGATTTCGCGAACCCGTCCTTCGGCCTGCACCTTGGGGTTATCCACAAGCCGGACGATCACCCCCTCGTCACTGGGTGGCGACACCAGCAGCGACTCATAGACGTTGAAGACGGCATCACGATCGCCGTCGGTGGCCAGGCTGAAAATCGGCATGGTCGCCTGCACCACCTGGCCGACCTCGGCCTGGCGCGCGGTGATCACGCCGTCCGCCTCGGACACCAGGTCGGTGTAGCTCAATTGCTCGCGGGCATTGGCCAGTTGTGCCTGGGCCGCCTTGAGCGCGCTCTGGCTGCTGCGCAGGGCAGCTTCAGCCGAGTCGTATTCACTCTGGCTGGTGTAGCCCTTGGGCAACAGTTTCTGCTGACGCACGAAGGCGGCGCGGGTCTGGGTGACCCTCGCCTGCTCGGCGAATACCTCGGCCTTGGCTGAGTCGACATTGTTCTGCAGGTCTTTCGGGTCCAGGCGCGCCAGCACCTGGTTGGCCTTGACGTGGTCGCCCACGTCGACGCTGCGGGCGATGATCTTGCCGCCCACGCGAAATGAAAGGTCGGTCTGTACGCGCGCCTGCACATCACCGGTAAGGGTGACGTTGGCGGCGAAATCGGTAGGTTCGACCCGTGCCACGCCGACGCGTGGCAGTTCAGGGCTGGACGCCTGTTCCTTGCAGCCTGACAGCACTGACAACAACCCCAGGCAAACGACCAACAGCGGACGCATAAACGTCATGCAGGCTCCTTGCTTGCGCGCAAATGATTCGTGGGATGCGACTGTCAGCGTAGTTCAGGGTTCAATAATCGGTACTGGTGGGGTCGGCTTTGGATTGGCGGTGGCCTTTTCGCGGGCAAGCCCGCTCCTACAGAGAGTTGTGGAGATCGGAAAAGCACACATCTGAACTCCCATCACATTCTAGGATCT
>NZ_JBNFMU010000170.1:0-33794 GCF_049942315.1 Pseudomonas wayambapalatensis | reverse complement strand
CCCGCGCCCTTCAGGCAGACGCCGGCTCGAACGCGCCGGGACGCCGGGTCAGCAGCACCAGCCCTGCAGCCCCTGCAGCCATCAGGAACAGCAAGGCATGCCCACTGACCCACTGGCTCCCTGCCCCCGCCAGCAAAGGCCCGAGCAAACAACCGATACCCCAGAGTTGCGCCACGTGGGCGTTGGCACGCACCAATGCGTCATCGCGATAACGCTCGCCGATCAAGATCAGCGACAGGGTGAACAAGCCCCCCGCGCTCGCACCGAACAGTACCCACAGCGGCCACACCGCCGGGGTGTGCAGCAGCAGCGGAATCGCCAGACTCGAACCCAGCAGACTCACAGCACAGCCACTGAACAAGGCTTGCCGGGACATGCGATCGGCAAGGGCGCCGATCGGCAGTTGCAGTACGGCATCGCCGACCACGACGGTACTGACCATGAACAACGCCACTTCGGCGGTGAAGCCCTGCTGCAATACATACACCGGCAAGAGCGTCAGGATCATCGCCTCGAATGCCGCGAACAACGCAATGGCCCAGGCGATTACCGGCAAGCGCCGGCAGAAGGCGAACAGGTCGCGGAAGGTCACGCTGCACGCCTCGGTCGACGGTGCACCACCGCGGCCAAGCAACAGCAAGGGCGCGACCAGCAGCAGACCGGTGGCGGCCCAGAAACCGAAATCATCCTCCGAGCCGAGAAAGCCCAGCACCAGCGGCCCGGCCAGCTGGCTCAGGGCATAGCTGCTGCCATACAGCGCCACCAGCCGCCCCCGCCACTGCTCGACCACCAACTGGTTGATCCAGCTTTCGCCGAGGATGAACACCACCGTCAGCGACATGCCGATCAGCAGGCGCAGCCCCAGCCACAGCGCATAGCTGGGCAGCACCGCCACCAGTGCGATCGACAACGCCCCGCCCCACAGGCACAGGCGCATCGCCGAAGGCACGCCGACCCAGCCGGCCAGGCGACTGGCCAGGCTGGCGCCGAGCAGTACGCCGATTGCCGGCATCGCCGCCATCACACCAATGGCGAACCCACCGTAGCCCCAGCCTTCCAGGCGCAGGGACACCAGCGGCATGCTCACACCGAGCGCAAGCCCGACACTGAGCACCGACGCCAGCACGGCAAAGTAGGTTCCCCAACGCATTGCAGCCTCCCAGGCATATTTGTTCAGCCCCATTCGCGGGCAAGCCCGCTCCCACAGGTACGCCGCCGCTCTCAAGGACGGCGCTGGGCCTGTAGGAGCGGGCTTGCCCGCGAAGAAGACTACCGGATTACAGCTTGATCCAGGTCGCCTTCAGCTCGGTGTACTTCTCCAGTGCATGCAGCGACTTGTCACGGCCGTTGCCCGACTGCTTGAAGCCGCCGAACGGTGCGGTCATGTCGCCGCCATCGTACTGGTTGACCCATACACTGCCGGCACGCACGGCGCGGGCAGTCTTGTGCGCCTTGGAGATATCGGCGGTCCAGATGCCGGCTGCCAGGCCATACGGGGTGTCGTTGGCGATGGCGATGGCTTCTTCGGCGGTGTCGAAGGCGATCACCGACAGCACCGGGCCGAAAATTTCTTCCTGGGCGATCTTCATGGCGTTGGTCACGCCGTCGAAGATAGTCGGCTCGACGTAGGTGCCGCCGGTCTCTTCGAGGATGCGCTTGCCGCCCGCGAGCAGCTTGGCGCCGTCCTGATGACCGGCGTCGATGTACGACAGCACGGTATTCATCTGCTGGGTATCGACCAGCGCACCGACGGTGGTAGCCGGATCCAGTGGGTTGCCGGGCTTCCAGGCCTTGAGGGCCTCGACCACCAGCGGCAGGAACTTGTCCTTGATCGAGCGCTCGACCAGCAGACGCGAGCCAGCGGTGCAGACCTCGCCCTGGTTGAAGGCGATGGCACTGGCAGCGGCTTCGGCAGCGGCCTGCAGGTCGGGGGCGTCGGCGAAGACGATGTTCGGGCTCTTGCCACCGGCTTCCAGCCAGATACGCTTCATGTTCGATTCGCCGGCGTAAACCATCAGTTGCTTGGCGATCTTGGTCGAACCAGTGAACACCAGGGTATCGACATCCATGTGCAGGGCCAGGGCCTTGCCGACGGTGTGGCCGTAGCCAGGCAGCACGTTCAGCACGCCTGCCGGGATGCCGGCCTCGATGGCCAGTTGAGCGATGCGGATGGCGGTCAGCGGGGACTTCTCGGAAGGCTTGAGCACCACCGAGTTGCCGGTGGCCAGCGCCGGGCCGAGTTTCCAGCAGGCCATCAGCAGCGGGAAGTTCCAAGGGACGATGGCGCCCACGACGCCTACCGGCTCGCGGGTGACCAGGCCGAGCTGGTCATGCGGGGTCGGTGCGACCTCGTCGTAGACCTTGTCGATGGCTTCGGCGGTCCAGTGGATGGCCTGGGCAGCGCCCGGGATGTCGATGGTGGAGGAGTCGCCGATCGGCTTGCCCATGTCCAGGGTTTCCAGCAGCGCCAGTTCCTCGACATGCTTGCGCAGCAGGTCGGCGAAGCGGATCAGCTTGGCCTTGCGCTTGGCGGGAGCCAGTTGCGACCAGACGCCGGAGTCGAAGGTGGCGCGGGCGTTTTCCACGGCGCGGTTGGCGTCAGCCAGGTCGCAACTGGCAACCTTGGCCAGGAAGCGTCCGTCGACCGGGCTCAGGCACTCGAAAGTTTCGCCGGAGGCGGCGTCGGTGTATTCGCCGTTGATGAAGGCACGGCCTTCGATCTTCAGTTGCTGGGCACGCTGTTCCCAATCCGCACGAGTCAGGGTGGTCATACGAAACTCCTCCTCTTGTTAAGGTGCAGCCCCGTATTGAGGACTCACGGGCACTGTCAGAAATTCTGGCCGGGCGACAAGCGCACACGGGCATCCGACACCCTAAACCAGGCCGGTTAAACTATCAATATATTTGACACGAATGGCTTAAAAGCCTACTGATGTGCATTTTATTAAACAACAACAGGGTATTCAGCATGAGCATCGACAGCATCATCGACTTCGCCCAGGTCCTCACCGAAGCCGAGCGCTACCGCCCGGCGGCCGAGAAGATCCTCAAGGGCGAGCCGGACCAGGCGGTTTACAACCACTATTCGAGCCCCTGCGGGCAGTTTGCCGCAGGCGTCTGGGAGGGTGAGGTCGGCCAGTGGACGGTGAACTACACCGAGCACGAGTATTGCGAGATCGTCCAGGGCGTATCGGTGCTGCGCGACCAGGACGGCGGCGCCAAGACCCTGCGGGCCGGTGACCGTTTCGTCATCCCGGCCGGCTTCAAGGGCACCTGGGAGGTGCTGGAGCCGTGCCGCAAGATCTATGTGATGTTCGAGCAGAAGTGACAGGGCTTGCGAGGATTAAGTACCGCATCCGTCGAACGAGGATTGCAACGATGGCAGCGTCCACTTCCGGACAGTCGACAAGGAACAGCATATGACTACCGACATCCTCGCCCCTGCACGCCACGTCATCGGTTCGCGCTACGTTGAAAGCGTGAACGCCTATGTTCTCGAGCTGACGGGCCTGGCAACCGTCCGGGTTGTTACCGGTGCAGACCTGCGGGACTTCAAGCACGACCAGGTCAGGATCGATGTAGACGAAGAAGGCTTCATAACCGGCCTGCGCAACTGCTGAAACCTGCGGCGCGCGCACTAGCCTGAACAGACAGCAATAAAAAAACCCGCTTCCTTTCGGTTGCGGGTTTTTTTGGTTGCCGGATCAATTACTTGATCTTGGCTTCCTTGTACACCACGTGCTTGCGAACGACCGGATCGTACTTCTTGATCTCGATCTTGTCCGGAGTGGTGCGCTTGTTCTTGTCGGTGGTGTAGAAGTGGCCGGTACCGGCACTCGAAACCAGACGGATCAATTCACGCATGATGTTCTCCCTTAAACCTTGGCGCCAGCTTTACGGATGTCGACCAGAACGGCATCGATGCCGCGCTTGTCGATGATACGCATGCCTTTGGCGGAAACGCGCAGACGCACGAAACGATTCTCGGATTCAACCCAGAAACGGTGGTGCTGCAGGTTCGGCAGGAAACGACGACGGGTTTTGTTGTTTGCGTGGGAAATGTTGTTCCCGGTTACCGGACCCTTACCGGTAACTTGACAGACTCTCGACATGCCTCAGCCCTCTAAAACCACATGCCCAACCCGGCATGGGTTGGCCGCTTAATCTCTCAGTCTATGGCGCCAAGGCGCCGTGTTTCCGGGGGTCTTATCGAACCGGCTCAAATGAGCGACAGACCGAGCCCCTAGAAAAGAGCGCTGCTTTATACCAGAAAGGGTCGGCCACAACAACAGAAGATGCACATTCCGATCGGGCCGATCGCGCCCGGCCAGCATAGCGACAAGCCCCGCGCGCTGTCGACCGCTCGTCGCCGCACGGCATAAAAATCAGGTGGCCATTTCCCGACTGGCACACTAGGGTAGGACGTTTCCTATTCCAGACTGCACTGGCAGATGGGCCCCTGACCAGCCGAGGATCCACCATGCGCGTCGCCGCCCTTTCCGTTCTATTCACTTCCCTGCTCGCCGCAGGTCTTGCCCAGGCAGCGCCGCTGTCGGTGTGCACCGAGGCCAGCCCGGAAGGTTTCGACGTGGTTCAGTACAACTCGCTGACCACCACCAACGCCTCGGCCGACGTGCTGTTGAACCGCCTGGTCGAGTTCGACGCCGCCCAGGGCAAGGTGGTGCCGAGCCTTGCCCAAAGCTGGACGGTCTCCAAAGACGGCCTGGTCTATGACTTCACGCTGCGCAATGGCGTCAAGTTCCACAGCACCGACTACTTCAAGCCGACCCGCGAGCTGAATGCCGACGACGTGCTGTTCAGCTTCCAGCGCATGCTCTACCCCGCCCATGCCTGGCACAAGACCGCACCTGGTGGTTATCCGCACGCCCAGTCGCTGCAGCTGGGCAGCCTGATCAAGTCGATCGAGGCGCCCGACCCGCAGAGCGTGCGCTTTACCCTCACCCACCCGGACGCGACCTTCCTGGCCACCCTGAGCATGGGTTTCGCCTCGATCTACTCGGCCGAGTACGCCGACAAGCTGATGAAGGACGGCACGCCCGAAAAACTCAACAGCCAGCCCATCGGCACCGGCCCGTTCGTGTTCCAGCGCTTCCAGAAGGACGCCCTGGTGCGCTACCGCGCCAACCCTGACTACTTCGACGGCAAGCCTGCGGTCGACCCGCTGGTGTTCGCCATCACCACCGACCCGAACGTGCGCCTGCAGAAGCTCAAGCGCAACGAATGCCAGGTGGCCCTGTCGCCCAAGCCGCTGGACATCGCCGAAGCCGCCAAGAACGACAAACTCAAGGTCGCCTCCACCCCGGCCTTCATGACCGCCTTCGTCGCCATCAACAGCGAGCACCCGCCGCTGGACAAACCCGAAGTGCGTCAGGCGATCAACCTCGCCTTCGACAAACCGGCCTACCTCAAGGCCGTGTTCGAAAGCACCGCCACCGCCGCCAACGGCCCCTACCCGCCCACCACCTGGAGTTACGCCAAGGACCTGCCCGGCTACACGCTGGACCTGAAGAAAGCCAAGGCATTGCTGACCAAGGCCGGCCTTGCCGACGGCTTCAGCACCACGATCTGGACCCGTCCGTCGGGCAGCCTGCTCAACCCCAACCCGAGCCTCGGTGCCCAGATGCTCCAGGCCGACCTGGCGAAAGTCGGCATCAAGGCCGAGATCCGCGTGATCGAATGGGGCGAGTTGATCCGCCGCGCCAAGGCCGGCGAGCACGACCTGCTGTTCATGGGCTGGGCGGGTGACAACGGCGACCCGGACAACTTCCTCAGCCCGCAATTCTCGTGCGCGGCGATCAAGTCGGGGACCAACTTCGCGCGGTTCTGCGACAGCCGTCTCGACCAGTTGATCAATGCCGGGCGTACCACCAACGACCAGAGCGTGCGCAGCAGGCTGTACCAGCAGGCACAGACGCTGATCCAGCAGCAGGCGCTGTGGCTGCCGCTGGCCCATCCGAAAGCCTCGACCTTGCTCAGCAATCGCGTGAAGGGGTATCAGGTGAGCCCGTTCGGGCGGGTGGACTTCAGCAAGGTATCGGTGGAGCGCTGACTGACGTCCGGTGTCGGCCTTTTCGCGGGCAAGCCCGCTCCTACAGGGGTTGGGCTGGCCTTTGGATTTTGAGCAAGACAGTTGCTCCTATGCTCCGATCCATCCCTGCTCGACCATCGACAACGGCTCGCCATCGCCGACGATCACATGATCGAGCACGCGCACATCGATCAGCGCCAGTGCTTGCTTCAAGGTGCGGGTCAAATGCACGTCATCCTGGCTGGGCTCGCTGTTGCCTGACGGGTGGTTGTGGCAGATGATCAACGCCGCCGCGTTGTGCAGCAGCGACCGGCGCACCACCTCACGCGGATAGATACTTGCCCGGTCGATCGTGCCGCGAAACAGGATCTCGAACGCCACGGGACGGTGCCGGGTATCCAGGAACAGGCAGCCGAACACCTCGCAGCGTTCATGACGCAGCATCGACTTCAGGTAGCGCCGCACCGCAGCAGGGCTTTCCAGCGCCGGCGCGCGCTCGATGGTTTCGTCCAGGTAGCGTCGTCCGATCTCCAGCAGTGCCTGCAATTGCGCATACTTCACCGGGCCGATGCCCGGCTCGCTCAGCAACGCAGCGCGGTCGGCCTCGAGAAACGCCCGTAACCCGCCAAAGCGCTTGAGCAGGCTGCGCGCCAGGTCGACCACGTTGCGCCCGGCTACACCCGAGCCCAACAGCACCGCCAGCAACTCTCCGTCCGACAGCACCTGCGCCCCACGCGCCAGCAACTTCTCCCTCGGCCGCTCGTCCAGCGGCCATTCCCTGATGTTCATACCCCTCCTTGCGTTGTACTGCGGCGCCTTCAAGCCCTGTGTTAATCTATTTCGCCTCGTTAAATGCGACGTTCTGCCGCAGGCAATTTCAAACGTCGCCGCCCGCTTTCACTGGAAAAAGGCAAGCCTATGCAGCGGCTGTATCGCAAGCGCATCGTTCTCGGCGTGGGTGGCGGCATTGCCGCCTACAAGAGCGCCGAGCTGATTCGCCGACTCCTGGAACACGGCGCGCAGGTGCGTGTCGTCATGACCCGCGGGGGCGCCGAGTTCATCACTCCGCTGACCCTGCAGGCGCTCTCCGGCCACCCGGTGCACATGGACCTGCTCGACCCCGCCGCCGAGGCTGCGATGGGTCATATCGAACTGGCCAAGTGGGCCGACCTGGTGCTGATCGCCCCGGCCACCGCCGACCTCATGGCGCGCATGGCCCAGGGCATGGCCGATGACCTGCTGACCACGCTGGTACTGGCCACCGACGCCACCGTCGCCGTCGCCCCGGCCATGAACCAGGCCATGTGGCGCGACCCGGCCACCCAGGACAACCTAGAGCTGCTCAAGCGCCGTGGCATCCAGGTGTTCGGCCCCGCCTCCGGCAGCCAGGCCTGCGGCGACGTCGGCCTGGGCCGCATGCTCGAAGCCACCGACCTTGCCTGGTGCGCCGCCGAGAGCTTCAAGCGCCAGGCCCTGACCGGCAAGCACGTGCTGATCACCGCCGGCCCCACCCAGGAGAACATCGATCCGGTGCGCTACATCACCAATCATAGTTCCGGGAAGATGGGCTTTGCCCTGGCCGAAGCGGCCGCCGAGGCCGGGGCCCGGGTGACCCTCGTCACTGGCCCTGTGCACCTGGCAACGCCTGACCGGGTCAACCGCATCGACGTGGTGAGCGCGCGGGACATGCTCGCGGCCTGTGAAGCAGCCATGCCATGCGACCTGTTCATCGCCTCGGCAGCAGTCGCGGACTACCGCCCCGAGGTGGTCGCCCCGCAAAAGCTCAAGAAAGACCCTACGACTGGCGACGGCATGCTGCTGCAGATGGTGCGCAATCCGGATATCCTTGCCACCCTCGCTGGCCGCGCCGACCGCCCCTTCAGCGTCGGTTTCGCTGCCGAGACCGAGCACCTGCTCGATTACGCCACGCGCAAGCTCAAGGACAAGAACCTCGACCTGATCGTCGCCAATGATGTGGCCAACCCCAGCATCGGCTTCAACAGCGAGGAAAACGCCCTGACCGTGATCGACCGCCAGCAGCACCAGACCCTCTTCGCGCAGACCAGCAAGGGCAAGATCGCCCGGCAACTGGTCGCCTTCATCGCCGAACGGCTCAATCAGGTTCAATAAGTTCCATGCACGCTCTTCAAGCCAAGATCCTCGACCCACGCCTGGGTACCGAATTCCCCCTGCCGCAATACGCCACCCCCGGCTCCGCCGGCCTGGACCTGCGCGCCCTGCTCAAGGAGGACACCGTCCTCGAGCCGGGCCAGACCCTGCTGATCCCCACTGGCCTGTCGATCTACATCGGCGATCCGGGGCTGGCGGCGATGATCCTGCCGCGCTCGGGCCTTGGCCATAAGCACGGTGTGGTGCTGGGCAACCTGGTCGGCCTGATCGACTCGGACTACCAGGGCGAGCTGATGGTCTCGTGCTGGAACCGCGGCAACACCCCGTTCACCATCAGCATCGGCGAGCGCATCGCCCAGCTGATCCTGGTACCGGTGGTGCAGGCGCATTTCGACATCGTCGAAGCCTTCGACGAAACCCAGCGTGGCAGCGGTGGTTTCGGCCACTCCGGCACCCGCTGAGCCGACCGTCGGGGCCATGGACGGCGAACTCTCGGGGCTATCTACCGTCCAAGCGTTCAGTTTGCGCTTACCCAGAAGCCTTTGACCCTTGGAGTCCCCAGAGATGAACGACATGGCCCAACTGGTACCCGCATTGCCGGACAGCATCTTCCGTGCCTATGACATCCGCGGCATCGTCGGCAAGACACTGCACGCCGAAACCGCCTACTGGATCGGCCGCGCCATCGGTGCCCAGACCCGAGCCCAGGGCGAGCCGAAAATCTCCGTGGGCCGTGACGGCCGCCTGTCCGGCCCGATGCTGGTCGAGCAACTGATCCAGGGCCTGGTCGATGCCGGTTGCCAGGTCAGCGACGTCGGCCTGGTGCCCACCCCCGCGCTGTACTACGCCGCCAACGTGCTGGCCGGTACTTCAGGCGTGATGCTCACCGGCAGCCACAACCCGTCGGACTACAACGGCTTCAAGATCGTCATCGCTGGCGATACGCTGGCCAATGAACAGATCCAGGCCCTGCTGACCCGCCTCAAGACCAACGACGTACCGCGCGGCGAAGGCCGTGTGGAAAAGGTCGAGATCCTCGAGCGCTACTTCCAGCAGATCGTCGGTGACGTGAAACTGGCCAAGCGCCTGAAGGTGGTGGTCGACTGCGGCAACGGCGCCGCTGGCGTGATCGCCCCGCAACTGATCGAAGCGCTGAACTGCGAGGTGATCCCGCTGTTCTGCGAGGTCGACGGCAACTTCCCCAACCACCACCCGGACCCGGGCAAGCCCGAGAACCTCGAAGACCTGATCGCCAAGGTCAGGGAAACCGGCGCCGACCTCGGCCTGGCCTTCGACGGCGACGGTGACCGCGTTGGCGTGGTGACCAACACCGGCAGCATCGTCTACCCCGACCGCCTGCTGATGCTCTTCGCCCAGGACGTGCTGTCGCGCAACCCCGGCGCCGAGATCATCTTCGACGTCAAATGCACCCGTCGCCTGACGCCGCTGATCGAACAGCACGGCGGCCGCGCCCTGATGTGGAAGACCGGTCATTCGTTGATCAAGAAGAAGATGAAACTGACCGGCTCGCTGCTGGCCGGCGAGATGAGCGGACACATCTTCATCAAGGAACGCTGGTACGGTTTCGACGATGGCATTTACAGTGCCGCGCGCCTGCTGGAAATCCTCAGCAAGGCCGACCAGGATGCCGAAAACCTGTTCGCCGCGTTCCCGAACGATATTTCCACGCCGGAAATCAACATCGATGTGACCGACGAGAGTAAATTCAGCATCATTGATGCACTGCAACGCGACGCCGACTGGGGCGAAGCCAACCTGACCACCATCGATGGTGTGCGGGTCGACTACCCACACGGCTGGGGCCTGGTCCGCGCCTCCAACACCACACCGGTGCTGGTGCTGCGCTTCGAGGCCGACAGCGAGGCAGAACTCGACCGTATCAAGGCTGTATTCCGCACGCAGTTGCTGCGGGCCGAACCTGGCCTGCAACTGCCGTTCTGACCGACTATCTGTTCCTCACTGGAGCCCTGCATGACCCTCGATCGCGATGCCGCTTCCCATGTAGCCGAAGTTTTGTCCGAAGCGCTGCCCTACATCCGCCGCTTTGTCGGCAAGACCCTGGTGATCAAGTACGGCGGCAACGCGATGGAGAGCGAAGAGCTCAAGACCGGCTTTGCCCGTGACATCGTGCTGATGAAGGCGGTGGGCATCAACCCGGTCGTCGTGCACGGCGGCGGCCCGCAGATCGGTGACCTGCTCAAGCGCCTGTCGATCGAGAGCCACTTCATCGACGGCATGCGCGTCACCGATTCGGCGACCATGGACGTGGTGGAGATGGTCCTGGGCGGCCAGGTCAACAAGGATATCGTCAACCTGATCAACCGCCACGGCGGCAGCGCCATCGGCCTGACCGGCAAGGATGCGGAGCTGATCCGCGCCAAGAAGCTCACCGTCAGCCGCCAGACCCCCGAGATGACCACCCCGGAAATCATCGACATCGGCCATGTCGGCGAAGTCGTGGGCGTGAACACCGAGCTGCTGAACATGCTGGTCAAGGGCGACTTCATTCCGGTGATCGCGCCAATCGGCGTGGGCGCCAACGGTGAGTCGTACAACATCAACGCCGACCTGGTCGCCGGCAAAGTCGCCGAGGCCCTGAAAGCCGAGAAGCTGATGCTGCTGACCAACATCGCCGGCCTGATGGACAAGCAGGGCCAGGTCCTCACCGGCCTGACCACCGAGCAGGTCAACGAGCTGATCGCCGACGGCACCATCTACGGTGGCATGCTGCCGAAGATCAAGTGCGCACTGGAAGCCGTGCAGGGTGGCGTGAACAGCTCGCACATCATCGATGGCCGGGTGCCGAACGCGGTGCTGCTGGAGATCTTCACCGACAGCGGCGTGGGCACCCTGATCACCAACCGCAAGCGTCACTGATGCGTTGATCGCTGACCCGCTCCTGCAAAACCCCCGTAGGAGCGGCGGTTCGGCGCCCCGACTTGCCCGCGAAAAGCACGCCCCGACAAGCCTGCCCCTACAAGGATCACGCAGGCTTGCTCCAAGCCCAAAATGAAACATGGCGCAATGCCATTACTTTTCTCTGTCCCGCCCTCAACTTTCTCTCCAGGCTGCCGACACAACGTGGCAGAATGCACGCCCGCTGCAAATAGTTACTATTTACCTGGAGAACTCGCGTGAAATACGCATCACAAGGACTCGTGCTGGCAGCTGCCGTCGCGCTCGGGTCCATCGCCGGCTGCGCTACCGAAACTTCCACCGCCGTGGCCGTACAACAGGTCGAGAGCGTCAGCCGCCCGTACAGCGGCGTGCGTGCACCGATCGCCGTAGGCAAGTTCGACAACCGTTCGAGCTACATGCGCGGCATCTTCTCCGACGGCGTCGATCGCCTCGGCGGCCAGGCCAAGACCATCCTGATCACCCACCTGCAGCAGACTGGCCGTTTCAACGTGCTGGACCGCGACAACATGGGTGAGATCCAGCAGGAAGCGGCCATCAAGGGCCAGGTCCAACGCCTGAAGGGCGCTGACTTCGTCGTGACCGGCGATGTCACCGAATTCGGCCGCAAGGAAGTCGGCGACCACCAGCTGTTCGGCATTCTCGGCCGTGGCAAGACTCAGATCGCCTACGCCAAGGTCGCGCTGAACATCGTCAACATCAGCACTTCCGAAGTGGTCTACTCGAGCCAGGGCGCAGGCGAATACGCCCTGTCCAACCGTGAGGTCATCGGCTTCGGCGGTACCGCCAGCTACGACTCGACCCTCAATGGCAAGGTCCTCGACCTGGCCATGCGCGAAGCGGTGAACAAGCTGGTCGGCGCTGTCGAAAGCGGCCAGTGGAAGCCGCAAGCGCAGTAAGACCCTGCAGCAAGACGACAACGACAAGGAAGCACGTAGATGAGCATCACCCGCTCGGCCTGGCGCACTGGCGCCGGGCTCCTGCTGGCCAGCGCCCTGCTGGTCGGTTGCAACTCGCAGAAGCCGCTGTACCAGTGGGAAAGCTACCAGCCGCAAGTGCGCGAATACTTCAACGACCAGTCCAAGGAAGAACAGGTCATCGCCCTGGAGCGCGACCTGGAGAAGATCAAGGCCAAGAATGGCGCCGTCCCGCCTGGGTATCACGCGCAACTGGGCCTGCTCTACTCGAGCCTGGGCAAGGACGACCAGATGATCCAGCAGTTCCGCACCGAGAAGGCGCTGTTCCCTGAATCGGCGGCGTACATGGACTTCCTGATGAAGAACGCCACGCAAGGAGCGAAGCAGTGATCAAGCGCCTCACCCAATTGATCGTCGGCGCCTGCGTGCTGGCCCTTTTCGCCGGCTGTGCCGAACGCAAGACCACCGACTACGCGGCCTACAAGCAGAGCCGTCCGAAGTCGATCCTGATCGTGCCGCCGCTGAACAACTCGCCGGACGTCAAGGCCAGCTACAGCATGCTCGCGCAGGTCACCTACCCGCTGGCCGAAGCGGGCTACTACGTGATGCCGGTGGCGCTGGTCGCCGAGACCTTCCGCCAGAACGGCATGACCACCCCGGCTGACATCCACGAGCTGCCGACCGCCAAGCTGCACGAGATCTTCGGTGCCGACGCGGCGCTGTACGTGACCGTCAGTGACTACGGCACCCGCTACATGGTGCTGAGCAGCGCGACCATCGTGACCGCCAGCGCCAAGCTGGTCGACCTGAAGACCGGCACCACCCTGTGGACTGGCACCGCAACTGCATCCAGCGAGGAAGGCCGGCAGAACCAGGGCGGCCTGATCGGCATGCTGATCACAGCAGCAGTGAACCAGGTCATCAGCAGCGTGCAGGAAGACGCCGGTTATCCGATCGCCGGTATCACCAGCGCGCGCCTGCTGTCGCCGAACCCGAACGGCGGGATCCTGTACGGGCCGCGTTCGCCGAAGTACGGCACGGACTAAGCGGCGACTGCTTCGCGGGCAAGCCCGCTCCCACAGCGGCGGTAGACCTCTGTTGGAGCAACTGTCTTGCTCAAAAGCTAGAAGCCAGCCCAATCCCTGTGGGAGCGGGCTTGCCCGCGAAAAACCCGCCGCCGATCCAATGAAAAAGGCGACCCACATGGGTCGCCTTTTTCATTACCGATCCGAGATCAGATCCCGTACTGCGCGCGATACGCCTCGACCGCCGGCAGGTGTTGCTTGAGCTGGGGATCGTCGGCCAGGAACTCCAGTACCTGCGTCAGCGAAACGATGCTGACCACCGGAATGCCGAAATCACGCTCCACTTCCTGGATCGCCGAAAGCTCGCCATTGCCACGCTCTTCGCGGTTCAGTGCGATCAGCACGCCTGCGGCGTTGGCCTGCTGGCCCTTGATGATCTGCATCACTTCGCGGATGGCGGTACCGGCAGTGATCACGTCGTCGATGATCAGCACGTCACCGGCCAGCGGGGCGCCAACCAGGCTACCACCCTCGCCGTGATCCTTGGCTTCCTTGCGGTTGAAGCACCATGGCACATCGAGCTGATGCTGCTCGGCCAGGGACACCGCCGTGGCCGCTGCCAGCGGAATGCCCTTGTACGCCGGGCCGAACAGCACGTCGAAGGGGATCTTGCTGTCGACGATGGCGGCCGCATAGCAGCGCCCCAGCTGGGCCAGGGCCGATCCGCTGTTGAACAGGCCGGCGTTGAAGAAGTACGGGCTGGTACGCCCCGATTTCAGGGTGAATTCACCGAAGCGCAGAACGCCGCGATCGATGGCAAAACGAATGAAGTCGCGCTGATACGGCTGCATGAAAAGTCCCGGACACCACGGATTTAGCTAAATGAGTTGAGCTCGGGTATCATACACGCACGAGATTTTTGGGGCCATTTATGCGGATCATCAGTGTGAACGTGAATGGCATTCAGGCTGCGGCCGAGCGTGGACTGCTCAGCTGGCTGCAAGCCCAGAATGCCGACGTCATCTGCCTTCAGGATACCCGCGCCTCGGCCTTTGAACTCGACGACCCAGCTTTCCAGCTCGATGGCTATTTCCTTTATGCCTGCGAAGCGGAAGTGCCTGCCCAAGGTGGCGTGGCGCTCTACTCGCGCATGCAGCCCAAGGCAGTCATCACCGGCCTGGGCTTCGAGACGGCCGACCGTTACGGGCGCTACCTGCAAGCAGATTTCGACAAGGTAAGCATCGCCAGCCTGCTGCTGCCTTCGGGAATGAACGGCGACGAAGACTTGAACCAGAAGTTCAAGTTGATGGATGACTTCGCCAAGTACCTGGACAAGCAGCGTCGCAAGCGTCGCGAATACATCTATTGCGGCTCGTTCTACGTGGCGCAGCAGAAGCTCGACATCAAGAACTGGCGCGACAGCCAGCAGTCGCCGGGCTTCCTGCCGCCAGAGCGCGCCTGGATGGACGCGATCATCGGCGAAATGGGCTATGTCGACGCCCTGCGCGAAGTCAGCCGCGAAGGCGACCAGTACAGCTGGTGGCCGGACAACGAACAGGCCGAGATGCTCAACCTGGGCTATCGCTTCGACTACCAGATCCTCACCCAGGGTCTGCGCCGCTTCGTGCGCAGTGCGCGTCTGCCGCGTCAGCCGCGCTTCTCGCAGCACGCGCCACTGATCGTCGACTACGACTGGACGCTGACCATCTGAAGACCTGCGGGGCCTGTAACCAGGCCCCGCATTTCGTTACAGACTCTCCTCCACCTCGCCAGGCAGCTCATCATCCAGGTGCAGCCACGGCAGTCGGCTGCCGGTCCAGATGTGCCGATTGGCCCGCACCTGCTCTGGCCGGTCCAGCGTCGCCACCGTCACATCGATGCTCAGCGGACTGTGCGTCGTCTCCAGCGCCACATGCGCGCCACAGTCGCCGCAGAAGTAGCGCGTGCAACTGGCCGGGGCCATATAACGCTTCGGCTCCCCCGCCATCCACTGGAAGCCCTTGCGCGGCAGTGTGAGCCAGGTCACCACCAGCCCGCCGCTGACCCGTCGACAGATCGAGCAGTGGCAATGGGCGATATCCGTCAGGTCACCCTCCAGTCGATAGCGCAGGGCACCGCAATGGCACCCGCCTTCCAGTACGTCATTCATGAAACGACCTCCCGTCGCCTTCATCGAGGCGAAAGCTGGCTGAAAGCTTGCGCCCCTAGGATAGCCCCACCTCCGGCGACAGACCGGCCAGCCAGGGTGTCCGCCAACGTGCGCACCCGGCCCAATCAACAACAACAATGGTGATACCGATGCTTTCCTGTGCCCGCCTCCCCGCAGTACCCCTCACGCTATTCCATGCACAGCGCCTGACGCGCTGATCCGCCCGAATCGTCCGTCCTTTCGCCGCGCCCTGCCTGGAGTACCGCCATGCTGACCTTCCTTGGCTTTGCCATGGTCATCACCTTCATGTACCTGATCATGACCAAGCGCCTGTCGGCCTTGATCGCCCTGATCCTGGTTCCGATCCTGTTCGCGCTGTTCGGCGGTTTCTCCGCCAAGATCGGCCCGATGATGCTCGAAGGCATCAGCAAGCTCGCGCCTACCGGCGTGATGCTGATGTTCGCCATCCTCTACTTCGCCCTGATGATCGACTCCGGCCTGTTCGACCCGGCCGTGCGCAAGATCCTCAAGCTGGTCAAGGGCGACCCGCTGAAAGTCTCGGTCGGCACCGCCGTGCTGGCTTTGGTGGTCTCGCTCGACGGTGACGGCGCCACCACCTACATGATCTGCTGCGCCGCCATGCTGCCGCTGTACAGCCGCCTGGGCATGAGCCCGCGAATCATGGCCGGCCTGATCATCCTCGCCGGTGGCGTGATGAACATGACCCCCTGGGGCGGCCCGACCGCCCGCGCTGCAAGCGCGCTGCACGTCGACCCTTCGGACATCTTCGTGCCGATGATCCCGGCCATGGCCTTCGGTGTGCTGGCGATCCTCGCCATCGCCTACATGTACGGCAAGCGCGAGCGTGCCCGCCTGGGTGAGCTGCACCTGCCGACCGACGACATCGACCACAGCGAAATCAGCGTGTCGCAGTTCCCCGAAGCGCGCCGCCCCAAGCTGATCTGGTTCAACGGTGCCCTGACCGCTGCCCTGATGGTCGCGCTGATCTGCGGCGTGTTGCCGCTGCCGGTGCTGTTCATGATCGCCTTCAGTATCGCCATGATCGTCAACTACCCCTGCCTGCAGCAGCAGAAAGACCGCATCGCCGCCCACGCCGGTAGCGTGCTGGCCGTGACCGGGCTGATCTTCGCCGCCGGTATCTTCACCGGCATCCTGTCCGGCACCGGCATGGTCGAGGCCATGTCCAAGAGCCTGCTGGCGGTGATCCCGGATGCGCTCGGCCCGTACCTGGCGGCCATTACCGCGATCGTCAGCATGCCGTTCACCTTCTTCATGTCCAATGACGCGTTCTACTACGGCGTGCTGCCGGTACTGGCCGAAGCTGCCAGCCACTACGGCATCACCCCGGTGGAAATGGCCCGTGCATCGATCGTCGGACAACCGGTACACCTGCTCAGCCCGCTGGTACCCTCCACCTACCTGCTGGTAGCCCTGGCAGGGATCGAATTCGGCGATCACCAGCGCTTCACCCTGAAGTGGGCAGTTCTGGTGTGCCTGTGCATAATGCTCGCCGCCTTGCTCATGGGAGTTTTCCCACTGATCAGTAGTCTGTAAGACAAGAGCACTACCCCACCGCGACACGCCCGCTCTCCCGGGCGCGTCGCCTTCATCGTTCGAAGGAATACACATGGAATGGCTGACCAGCCCGGAAATCTGGGTTGCCTTTTTCACCCTGACTGCACTCGAGATCGTGCTCGGGATCGACAACATCATCATGATCTCGATCCTGGTCAGCCGCATGCCCAAGCACATGCAGCCGCGCACGCGGATCTTCGGCCTGGCGCTGGCGATGGTCACCCGGATCATGCTGCTGCTCTCGATCACTTGGGTAATGCGCCTGACCGACGACCTGTTCGTAATCTTTGGCGAGGGCATTTCGGGGCGCGACCTGATCCTGTTCTTCGGCGGTCTGTTCCTGCTGTGGAAAAGCTCCCAGGAGATCTACCACGGCCTCGAGGGTGAGGACGAAGGCAGCGACGAACCCAAAGGCGCCGGCGGCAAGTTCTTCTACACCATCATCCAGATCGCCATCATCGACATCGTGTTCTCGCTGGACTCGGTGATCACCGCGGTGGGCATGGTCTCGCACGTGCCGGTGATGATCGCCGCGATCATCGTCGCCGTGCTGGTGATGATGCTGTGCGCCGGCACCATCAGCGACTTCATCGACAAGCACCCGTCGCTGAAGATGCTCGCGCTGTCGTTCCTGATCGTGGTCGGCACCGTGCTGATCGCCGAGTCCTTCGACGTGCACGTACCGAAGGGCTATGTGTACTTCGCCATGGCGTTCTCGCTGGCAGTGGAAGCGATCAACATCCGCATGCGTACTGCAATGGCGCGCAAGGAAGGCAAGGAGCATGATCCGGTGAAACTGCGCAAGGATATTCCGGGTCAGTAAGTACTGGACGTCACTGAAAAGGCCCTTCGGGGCCTTTTTCGTTTGTCTGCACTGGCTCTGAAACACCCAACATACTTGTGACAGAAATGTTTCAAATAAATGCCCGCCATGCCAAGCTGGCGACAACCGCGCAAAACAACTAAAGCTTCAGTGAGCACTGAATACAAAGCCCACCCCCGGGCCAGGCTCACGGCTTCACCCATTGGCCCCGCATTGGGGCATCGGTAAAAAGGGGGCCTCGAAACATGCTGACCCTGCTCAACCTGCTTTCCGCCGTGGCGCTGCTCGTCTGGGGCACGCATATCGTGCGCACCGGCATTCTTCGGGTTTACGGCTCGAACCTGCGCCGCGTGCTCAGCCAGAACATGGACCGTCGCGCGCTGGCCTTCATTGCCGGCATCGTCGTCACCGCCGTGGTGCAGAGCAGCAACGCCACCGCCATGCTGGTCACCTCCTTCGTCGGCCAGGGCCTGATGGCCATGACCCCAGCCCTGGCGATCATGCTCGGTGCCGACGTCGGTACCGCGCTGATGGCGCGGGTGCTGACCTTCGACCTGTCGTGGCTGTCGCCCCTGCTGGTGTTCGTCGGGGTGATCTTCTTCCTGTCGCGCAAGCAGACACGCCTCGGCCAGATGGGCCGAGTGGCCATCGGCCTGGGCCTGATCATCCTGGCACTTGAGCTGATCGTGCAGGCTGCTGCGCCGATCACCCATGCACAAGGGGTGAAAGTGCTGTTCGCCTCGCTGACCGGCGATATCCTGCTCGACGCCCTGGTCGGCGCCCTGTTCGCCATGATCACCTACTCCAGCCTCGCGGCCGTGCTGCTTACCGCGACCCTGGCCGGTGCAGAAGTGATCAGCCTGCCGGTGGCCATCGGCCTGGTGGTTGGCGCCAACATCGGCAGCGGCATGCTGGCCTTCATCAGCGCCCGCATGCAGAACGCTGCCGGGCGTCGCGTGGCCCTGGGCAGCCTGCTGTACAAGCTGATCGGCCTGCTGCTGATCATTCCGGTGCTGCACCCGCTGGTGGACTGGATGGACTCGCTGAGTTTCAGCCCGCAAGAGCTGGTGATCGGCTTCCATTTGCTCTACAACACCCTGCGTTGCCTGGTCATGCTGCCCACGGTCAAACCTATGGGACGCCTGTGCACCGCCCTGCTACCCGAACGCGAAGTCGCCAATGGTCAGGCCAAGCCCCGGCACCTCGACGCCTCGGCGCTGGAAACCCCCAGCCTGGCGTTGGCCAACGCAGCCCGCGAGACCCTGCGCCTGGGCGACATCGTCGACAGCCTGCTCGAGGCCATGCTCGGCGCCCTGCGCGGCAGCCAGACCGCACTACCACAACAGACCCGCGCCCTGGGCGAGGACGCCGAGGCCCTGTACAGCGCCATCAAGCTGTACCTGGCGCAGATGTCACGCGAGGATCTGAGCGAACAGGACAACCGGCGCTGGGCCGAGATCATCGAACTGTCGATCAACCTCAAGCTGGCCAGCGACCTGATCGAGCGCATGCTGCGCAAGGTGCAGCAGCAGAAGACCTCACAACGCCGGGAGTTCTCCCAGGTCGGCCTGGAAGAACTGACGGGCCTTCAAGAGCAACTGCTGGCCAACCTGCGCCTGGGCCTGTCGGTGTTCCTCAGCGCCGACCCTGAGAGCGCACGCCTGCTGTTGCGCGAGAAACGCCGCTTCCGCGCCCAGGAAAGGCGCCTGGCCCACGCCCATGTCAGCCGTCTGCAACGCAAAGTGGTGCAGAGTATCGAGACCAGTTCGCTACACTTGGAGCTGATCGCCGACATGAAGCGGTTGAACTCTTTGTTCTGCAGCAGTGCCTATGTGGTACTGGGCGGCGCGGACACCGGCGGGCTTCTGCTCGACAGCGTGCCGGACGACGCCCGCCTTTCCTGACCCCCGCACACCTGGAGACCGGCCCGGAAGCCCGCCCATGCGTTGCCTGACCTTCGTTTGCCTGATTCTCTGCAGCCTGCCCTCGTTCGCCCTCGACCGCTCACGGGTCGAAGGCTATCTGTTGCCCAACGGCCTGCAGGTGATCCTCAAGTCCGGGTACGAACGCGATCATGTGTCGATCCGCCTGGTGGTCGGCGTGGGCCTCGACGATTTCGAGTGCAAGCAGCGCGAGTTGCCGCACCTGCTCGAACACCTGCTGTTCAGCGGCATCGACGAAACCGGCGAAGGTGGCCTGGAAGAGCGCCTGCAGGCGCTGGGCGGGGAGTGGAACGCCTTCACCAGCGCTGCCGATACCACCTTCGTCATCGAGGCGCCGGCACGCAACCAGCGCAAGGTGCTCGACCTGTTGCTGGCGGCGGTGCGCGACACGAAGATCGACGCCAAGGCCCTGGCCACCGCCAAGAAAATCATCGAGCGCGAGGATGGCGGCCATTACGGCCACCTGCAACGCTGGCTGGACCGCCAGGACATCGGTCATCCGGCCAGCGACCAGCTGGCGGTGGAATTGGGGCTCAAATGCCCGGAGCGCTCGGATATCGACGGCATGACCCTGAAACAGGTGCAGGCCATGCGCGAGCATTGGTACGCCGCCAACAACATGAGCCTGATCGTCGTCGGCGGCCTCGACCGCCTGCTGCCGGCCTATCTGGAGCGCACCTACGGCGAGCTGCCAGCCACCGAGCCGGGCGAGCGACGCAACCTCGACAGCATCAGCCAGCAGGCCGAACAACGCCGCGACCTGATCCGCGGCTGGCTGGGCGATACCGCCAGGCTGCATTGGCTGTTCATCGAACCGGTGCTCGACAGCGACCACGACCAGACACTCGAGCTGCTCTCGCGTTACCTCGACTGGGCGCTGTACGACCAGTTGCGCCTGCGTCACGGCTTGTCGTACGGACCTTCGGTGCGGCGCGAAAGCTTCGGCGACAGCGGCATGCTCAGCCTCAACGCCGACCTTGAGCGCCAGGACATCGACGAGGCGGTGAAGGTGTTGCAGGAGCTGTTCGAGCACCTGCGCAAGCATGGCCTGGACCCGGACACCTTCGCCCGCCTCAAGGAGGCCGCGATTGCCCGCGAAAGCTGGACCACCCAGGGCAACAGTGCACTGGCCGACTATTACTGGGGCGCGCTGAACGACTACGACAACGGCCACTTCAGCGACCCGGTCGGCAAACTGCGCAAGGTCAGCCTCAAGCAGGCCAACGAGGCGCTACGGCTGTTGCTCAAGGAACCGGGCTACCTGCGTATCGAGAAACCGCTGCTGGGGTATGACGAGCTGTACGGGTTGGTGGCGCTGGGGTTGGGACTGATACTCGCCATCGGCCTGATCCGCAAAAGGCGCCAGCCGGCGGATCGCCCCAGCGGCGCTACACGCGACAGCTGATTCGGCGGTATCCTGTGCCGACCTCTTCGCGGGCAAGCCCGCTCCCACAGGTATCCCGCAGGTTTCAGCATCACCGGGTACTGGCTGCCAGAGGTACACCGTAGGCTTCAGCATCACCGGCTACTTGTGGGAGCGGGCTTGCCCGCGAAGAGGCCAGAACAGTCACCCCCTATCGCTGCCCATCCCCATGCCCCCCATACCCCACATCGTCCAACGCATCATCGAACTGCTCAAACGCTACCCGGGGGTCATCGCCCTCGGCGGCTTCCTGTCCGGAATCGGCAGTTTCATCCTGGTGGACCGCCAGGCCGGCCTCGCCAGCTGGATCGCCGTGCTGATGCTGGTCAGCTGGGTCTGGCTGATGCTCGAGAACACCCTGACCGGCCTGTTCGCGCGCACGTTCAAGCGCGAAATCCCGCAGCCGCTGCTGCGTTACGCCACCCAGATGATCCACCAGGAAAGCCTGTTCTTCGTCCTGCCGTTCTTCTTCATCACCACCACCTGGAACAGCGGCCAGCTGGTGTTCACCGGCCTGCTCGGCGCAGCGGGGCTGATCTCCATCGTCGATCCGCTGTACTACAAATGGCTCGCACCGCGGCGCTGGCTGTTCCTCGCGCTGCACACCCTGACCCTGTTCGCCGCACTGCTCACGGCGCTGCCGATCATCCTGCACCTGACCACCGCACAGAGCTTCAAGCTGGCGCTGATCGCGGCCATGGTGCTGTCGTTCCCGAGCCTGGCCAGCAGTTTCCCGATCAACACCTGGCGCCGCGCCGTGGCGCTGGTGCTGGTGACCCTGACCGTGGGTGGCGGCGGCTGGCTGCTGCGTTCATGGGTGCCACCGGCCACCCTGTGGATGACCGAAGTGGCGGTGACCACCGAGCTGCAGGACCGCCAGCCCGGCGAATCGCTGGACGAGATCGCCGCCAGCCGCATTCGCAGCGCGGGGCTGTACGCCTATACCGCAATCAACGCCCCACGCGGGCTGAACGAGCGGATCTATCACGTGTGGCAGCAGGACGGCAAAGAAGTCGACCGCATCGCCCTGGACATCCACGGTGGGCGCAAGGAAGGCTATCGGGCCTGGACCCACAAGCAGAACTTCCCGCCCAACCCCGTGGGCAAGTGGCAGGTGCGCGTGCTGACCGAGGATGGCCAGGTGATCGGCGTGCTGCGCTTCAAGGTGGTCGAGGATGTACCGGCGGGGTGAGGGTTCGGCACCGCGTCGCCGCCATCGCGGGGCAACCCCTACTGACACCGCACTCTTCCTGTAGGAGCAACTGTCTTGCTCAAAATCTAAAGGCCAGCCCAATCCCTGTAGGAGCGGGCTTGCCCCGCGATTGAAGCCACCGCTGCTGCAACAGGCTATGATCTGACCCACCGCCGTCGTGCAGAGTCAAAAGCATGGAGCCCAGCGCCACCCTCGACACCCGCCAGCACCCCGCGCGCCTACTGATCGCCGGCGACTGGACCCTGGCCCACTACACCAGCCTCAAGCGCGACAGCGAGCGCCTGCGCGACCAGTACGGTGCCGACACGATCGCCGACCTCAGCCAGCTTGGGCGCCTGGACACCGCCGGCGCCTCGCTGCTGGCCGAGTTGCTGGGCGCCGAGCGTCTGTCGCGCTGCACCGACGAGCTCCCCGAGGCCAGCCGGGCCTTGCTCAAGACGGTGTATTGCTCGGTGCAGGACTACTGCATCCCGATCAAGGAAGCCGAACAACCGGTCCTGCTGCAATTGCTCGCACGCATCGGCTGCGCCGTCGATACACTCTGGCAGGACACCCGGCAACTGCTCGGTTTCGTCGGCCTGATCCTCGCCACGCTCGCCACCCGACTCCTGCAACCGCACAAGTGGCGGGTCACCCCAGTGGTCGCACACATCGAGCAGACAGGCCTGGACGCCGCGCCCATCGTCGCCTTGCTGACCTTCCTGGTCGGCGCCGTAGTGGCCTTTCTAGGGGCCACGGTGCTGGCCGATTTCGGTGCGACGGTCTTTACCGTCGACCTGGTGGCTTTTTCTTTCCTGCGCGAATTCGCCGTGCTGCTCACCGCGATCCTGATGGCCGGGCGCACGGCCAGTGCCTTCACCGCGCAGCTCGGCTCGATGAAGGCCAACGAGGAGATCGACGCCATCCGCACCCTGGGCCTGAACCCCATCGAGCTGCTGGTGGTGCCGCGGGTCCTGGCGCTGCTGATCGCCTTGCCGCTGCTGACCTTCGTCGCCATGGTCTGCGGCATCGTCGGTGGCGCGGTGGTCTGTGCGCTGTCGCTGGACATTCCGCCGGCCATGTTCCTCTCGTTGCTGCAGAGCGACATCGGCGTGCAGCACTTCCTGGTCGGCCTGCTCAAGGCGCCGTTCTTCGCCTTCCTGATCGCCGCCATCGGCTGCCTGGAGGGCTTCAAGGTCAGCGGTAGCGCCGAGTCGGTCGGGGCACACACCACCTCGGCGGTGGTGCAGTCGATCTTCGTGGTCATCGTGCTGGATGCGGTGGCCGCGCTGTTCTTCATGGAGATGGGCTGGTGAGTGGTGCACGTGAAGCAGTGATCGAAGCCCGTGGCCTGTGCAACCGTTTCGGCAGCCAGAGCGTGCACGAGCAGCTCGACCTGGACCTGTACCGCGGCGAAATCCTCGCCGTGGTCGGCGGTTCGGGTAGCGGCAAGTCGGTGCTGCTGCGCAGCATCGTCGGCCTGCGGCGGCCTAACGAGGGCAGGGTGAAGGTGTTCGGCCAGGACCTGGCCACGCTGAACGACGACCAGCGCTCGCAGGTGGAACGGCGCTTCGGCGTGCTGTTCCAGAAAGGCGCGTTGTTCTCGTCGCTGACCGTCACCGAGAACGTCGCGCTGCCGTTGATCGAACATGCCGGGCTGTCACGCGCCGACGCCGAGCACCTGGCCGGGGTCAAGCTGGCACTGGCTGGGCTGCCGATCAGCGCCGCCGACAAGTACCCGGCCTCGCTGTCCGGCGGCATGATCAAGCGCGCGGCCCTGGCCCGCGCCCTGGCACTGGACCCGGATATCCTGTTCCTCGACGAACCCACGGCAGGGCTGGACCCGATCGGCGCCGCAGCCTTCGACCAACTGATCCTGACCCTGCGCGATGCCCTCGGCCTCTCGGTGCTCCTCATCACCCACGACCTGGACACCCTCTACACCATCACCGACCGGGTGGCGGTGCTGTCGCAGAAGAAAGTGCTGGTCGCAGGCCCGCTGGCCGAGGTCGAACGCACCGACGATCCCTGGATTCACGAATACTTTCACGGCCCGCGCGGACGTGCAGCCGAACAGGCCGCCGCAAGCGCGGGACAGGAGCACTGAACGATGGAAACCCGAGCTCATCATGTCCTCATCGGCCTGGTCACCGTGCTGGTGGTGGCTGGCGCCATGCTGTTCGGCCTGTGGCTGACCAAGTCCAGCGTCGACGACGCCTTCAAAGATTATGAAGTGGTGTTCAACGAGGCCGTTTCGGGCCTGTCCCGGGGCAGCGCGGTGCAGTACAACGGCATCAAGGTCGGCGATGTCAGCACCTTGCGCCTCGACCCGCAGGACCCGCGCCGGGTGCTGGCGCGCATCCGCCTGAGCGCCGATACACCGGTCAAGGAAGACACCCAGGCCAAGCTCACGCTCGCCGGGGTGACCGGCAACTCGTTCATCCAGCTCAGCGGTGGCACGCCGCAGAGCCCGTCGCTCAAGGGCAAGAACGGGCAGTTGCCGGTGATCGTCGCCTCGCCGTCGCCCATCTCACGCCTGCTCAACGACAGCAGCGACCTGGTGACCAACATCAACCTGCTACTGCACAACGCCAACCAGATGTTCTCGGAGAACAACATCGAGCGCCTGAGCAACACCCTGGCCAACCTCGAACAGACCACCGGTGCCTTCGCCAGCCAGAAGGGCGGCATCGCCCAGGCCATCGAGCAACTCGGCCAGGTCGGCAAGCAGGCCAGCGCCACCCTGGCCGAAACCCAGGCCCTGATGCGCAACGCCAATGGCCTGCTCGGCAGCGAAGGCAAGCAAGCCTTCGGCAGCGCGGAGCAGGCCATGCAGTCGCTGGCACAGAGCACCGCGACCATCAACGACTTGCTCAAGAACAACCGCGAAGCGCTCGACGACGGCGCCCAGGGCCTGAACCAACTGGCCCCGGCGATCCGCGAGCTGCGCGAAACCCTCAATGCCCTCAAGGGCATCTCTCGGCGCCTGGAGGCCGACCCCAGCGGCTACCTGCTGGGCCGCGACCCAAACAAGGAGTTCCAGCCATGAGGCCGTCCCTTCGCCTGCTCGTCGCAGGCAGCCTGCTGAGCCTGGCCAGCGCCTGCTCGATCCTGCCCCAGGCGGAGCCCATCGATACCTATCGCTTGCCGGTGAACCAACAGAGCCACCCGGCGACACCGGTGGACTGGTCGCTGCGCCTGAACAAGCCGCTGGCCAGCGAGGTCCTGGCCGGGCCGCGCATTGCCGTGATTGCGCAAGGCGACGTGATCAGCAGCTACAAGGGCGCGCGCTGGAGCGATCCGGTGCCACTGCTGGTGCGCAATCGCCTGCTCGATGCCTTCCAGCGTGACGGCCGGGTCCAGCGCCTGAGCGCCGATGACAGCAACCTGCAGGCTGACTACGAGCTGGTGGGCGAGCTGCAAGCGTTCCAGAGCGAATACCGCGAAGACGGGGTGCAGGTACTGATCCGCTACGACGCGCGGCTGGTGCAAGGGCGCAGCCAGCGCATCCTCGCCAGCCAACGCTTCGAGGTGCACCAGCCACTGGCCGACAAGCAGGTGCCGGCAGTGGTCAGTGGCTTCGGCGCGGCCAGTGACCAGCTCGCGCGCCAGGTGGTGGACTGGACGGTCGCCCAGGCCTCACGGATGCAGGCTCAGGCGAAGAACCAGTAGCAGACGAAGATCGCCGCGATCACCCCGGAAAGCTCGGCCAGCAGCGCGCAGCCCACCGCGTGGCGCACGCGCTGGATGCCCACGGCGCCGAAGTACACCGCCAGCACGTAGAAGGTGGTTTCGGTACTGCCCTGAATGGTGGCGGCCACTAGCGCAGGGAAGCTGTCGACACCGTGGGTCTGCATGGTCTCGATCAGCATCGCCCGCGCCGCACTGCCGGAGAACGGCTTGACCAGCGCCGTGGGCAGGCCTTCGACGAAGCGGCTGTCCACGCCCATCCACTCGACCGCATGGCGGATGCCCCCCAGCGCCAGCTCCAGCGCCCCGGAGGCGCGCAGCACACCCACCGCGACCAGCATCGCGACCAGATAGGGCAACAGGCTCTTGGCGACGTCGAAGCCCTCTTTGGCGCCTTCGACGAAGGCCTCGTAGACCTTCACCTTGCGCAACGCACCGATGACCAGGAACAGCATGATCACGCCGAACAGCGTCAGGTTGCCGAGGATCGACGACAGGCTCGCCAGCGCAGCCGCCGACAGCGCGCCCAGAAACGCCATGAAGCCGCCCAGCAGCAGGGCTCCGGGGATGAAATACGCCAGCACCACCGGATCCCACAGGCGCAGGCGCTGCATCACGGCGACCGACAGCAGGCCGACCAGGGTCGAGACGCTGGTCGCCAGCAGGATGGGCAGGAACACCAGCGTCGGGTCGGGGGCACCTTGCTGGGCGCGGTACATGAAGATGGTGACTGGCAGCAGGGTCAGCGACGAGGCGTTGAGCACCAGGAACAGGATCTGCGCGTTACTCGCCGTGGTGCTGCTGGGGTTGAGCTCCTGCAACGCGCGCATGGCCTTCAGGCCGATGGGCGTGGCGGCGTTGTCCAGGCCCAGGCCGTTGGCAGCGAAGTTCATGGTGATCAGCCCCAGGGCAGGGTGGCCGGGCGGCACTTCCGGCATCAGGCGTGCGAACAGCGGGCCGAGGACCTTGGCCAGCCATTCGACGATGCCGGCCTTTTCGGCAATCTTGAGAAAGCCCAGCCACAGGGTGAGGGTGCCGAACAGCAGGACCATGACCTCGACCGACAGCTTGGCCATGGCAAAGATGCTTTCGACCATCGCAGCGAAAATGCCAGCATTGCCGCCGACCAGCCACTGGGCCAGGGCGGAGATGGCCGCCACCACGAAAAAGCCGAGCCAGAGGCCGTTGAGCATCTGAAGTCCCCCTGAAAAATGCTCGAATGATAGCGCATAAGGCGCTCTGAATCCGACCCGCTCCCTGTGGGCGCAACTGTCTTGTTCAAAATCTAAAGGCCAGCCCAATCTCCCTGTGGGAGCGGCCTTGTGCCGCGATCGGGCGCGAAGCGGCCGCAAGTCAGGCGGCCGTGATCTTCCTGGAGCATCTCGGTGCCTGGTTTACGGCCGCTTCGCGCCCGATCGCGGCACAAGGCCGCTCCTACAGGGGATCGTGTCGGACTCCAGAATGCAAAAAGCCCCGACGGGTCGGGGCTCTTGCATGCAGCTCGAGGCTTACTGGTTGACGGTCTTGCCCGCCACCACGGCTTCTTTCTTCTTGCCGTTGGCCTGGAGCAGCGAGTTGTAGTACGCCTCGCCCTTGGCGCTGTCGTACATGCCTTGCCACTTGGCGATCACCACCGCGGCCAGGGCGTTACCCACTACGTTCAGCGCGGTACGGGCCATGTCCATGATGCGGTCGACACCGGCGATGAAGGCCAGGCCTTCCAGTGGAATGCCCACGCTGCCCAGGGTCGCCAGCAGCACCACGAAGGAAACGCCCGGCACGCCGGCGATACCCTTGGAGGTGACCATCAGGGTCAGCACCAGCAGCAGTTGCTGGCTGATCGACAGGTCGATGCCGTACAGCTGGGCGATGAAGATCGCAGCGATGCTCTGGTACAGGGTCGAACCGTCGAGGTTGAACGAGTAACCGGTCGGCACCACGAAGGAGCAGATCGACTTCGGCGCACCGTACTTCTCCATCTTCTCGATGACGCGTGGCAGCACGGTTTCGGAGCTGGAGGTCGAGTAGGCGAGGATCAGCTCGTCCTTCATGATGCGCATGATCTTGATGATCGAGAAGCCGAACACGCGCGCCACCAGGCCCAGCACCATGAAGGCGAAGAAGGCGATGGCGAAGTACACCAGCAGCACCAGCTTGGCCAGCGGCAGCAGGGAGGCGAAACCGAAGTTGGCGACGGTCGCGGCGATCAGGGCGAATACGCCGATCGGGGCATAGTTCATGATCATGTGGGTGACCTTGAACATGGTCTCCGACACGCCCTGGAAGGTACGCACCAGCGGCTCGCGCAGGTCGGCGTTGAGGCTGGAGAGGCCCATGCCGAACATGACCGAGAAGAAGATGATCGGCAGCATCTCGCCACGCATCAGCGCTGCGAAGATGTTCGACGGGATCAGGTTGAGCAGGGTCTCGATGAACGCATGCTCATGCTGTACCTCTGCAGCCGTGGCCTGGTACTTGGAGATGTCGACGGTGCCCAGGGTGCTCATGTCGATGCCGGCACCTGGGTGGAACACATTGGCCAGTACCAGACCGACGACGATGGCGATGGTGGTCACCACTTCGAAGTAGATGATGGTCTTCAGGCCGATGCTGCCCAGTTTCTTCGCGTCGCCAACCCCGGCGATGCCCACGATCAGCGACGAAATCACGATCGGGACGACGATCATCTTGATCAGGCGAATGAAGATGTCGCCGGCGGGCTGGAGGACGTTGCTGATCCACCATGCCTTTTCTGCACTGAAATGATTCAGTAGCGCGCCGACTGCAACGCCCAGGACAAGACCGATCACAATCTGCCAGGCGAGGCTCAGTTTTGCCTTCTTCATGTCGTTACCTTTGTTGTAGTGGTCATGGCCGACAGGTCGGAAAAGCGCATCCCAGAGCCGTTGGCAACGTCACGGGCAGCGATTGGCTTCCGTCCGGCGACCCTGTTCTCAGGTCACCGCCAGCGAGCGAACGAGCGCTCGGGCCAGCGAAAAAGGCGGCAACTATTGCGACGTGGACAGGGCCAGTCTAATGCCGGAAACGACTACCCCATGCCGAATCGGCATAAGAAAAGACCGCAAATCGGCCAATTCAGCGGCCATAAAATCCAGCCGTTCGGTTTTCCGAACAAGGCCAAACCGCCATTTTTAGGCAGAAACGACAGGATCAGTTCGAGGGTAGAGGAGGGTTGTTCGACAATCCGAATGGCACAAAAAGCACTGTGCGCACCGCACAATCGAGGGGAAAAAAATTCGATATACGGTTACGACAAAATGTGTCTTGAAGGGGAAATCGTACAAGTGCGCCCGAAAAGGCAAATCTGCGTGTGGACGCTTCGGAAGCCAGATCAGGCCGTCATGTCTTTTCCGACACCGCTGATCTGGATCTTCCGACGCTGTCTCTCCTGACCCGGCCCTCGTCGGAGGTACTCCCTGTACCCCTAGGCCACTCCGATCCTGAAGCGATCAGAACAGCCCGGCCCCCTGGTCATGTGCTGCCTCTCCTCGAGGCGGCGCATCATGGACGCCGCAACGGTAAGTACGTTCAGCGACCATATGATTACAATGCGCGACCGTTGGTCAGTACCAGTTCGGGTCGCGCTTGAGCTGCTCCTTCAGCAGCGCCTTCATGCCGTCGTCCGGCTTGCCCAGCCAGCGGTAATCCGCATGGCGGGTCGGCGACTTGTCCGAAGGCAAGCCTTCGGGAACCTCCACGAGCATCCCGTAGGCTTCATCCTTGTCCCAGCTGAAGGCCACGATCAGGCGCTTGTAGGTGCAGTTGTGGTCCGACTCGCAGAGAGGGCCGACCAGATACTTGTCGCCGTCCTCGGTCACAGCCGACATCTGCTGCGTCGAGCTGCCGCTGAGGTTGATCACCCACTCGGGCAAACGTTCTTCATTCTTTATGGTCTTCTGCCAAGTCTCTCGGTATTCCGGATCCGAACCCAGCAACTGGTTGGCCCGCACCTGGCCGTCATTGGCTGCCATCGCCGCAGAGCCACCGCCCAGAAGCAGGGCGGTGACCAGGGCCTTGCAGAGCATCCTGCTCATGGGCGTCAACCTCTACCGCGTCCGAAGAAGAAGGAAGCGACGAACAGGACCAGGAAGACGATGAACAGAATCTTCGCGATACCGGTTGCGGCGCCGGCGATACCACCGAAGCCCAGTACCGCGGCGACAATGGCGATGATCAGGAATGTGATGGCCCAACTCAGCATGATGACTCTCCTTTCTTTTCGGGATAGGGTCGGCGTGGCACCTAGAACACCCAGCGTTCCTGAGGAACGATGCTTTCCAGCGTGGCTGGCGAAGCCTTGGCCGAAGGCAGCGGCTGGGCGGCCTTGACCAGCGTGGTGGCATGAGCCGTCTTCAATTGCGTCAACAGCGCGGTCTGCGCCGCCACCTGATCGGCCAGGCGGGCGGTCTGCCAGCTGTGGTAGAACAGCCCGGCGGCAAGGGTCACGACCAACGCCATCGCGAGGTACAGAAACTGATGCAAGGGCAGTACTGCATCCTGCGAGCGGTTGACGGATTGGCGATTCATGCCGGCTCCTCCTGCTGTCTTTGTTATCCAAACCTTGAGGAGGTTATTGCAGCCTGCATGCCAGCTTTTAAGATGGATAAAAATCCTTATTAATCAACAAGTTACCCAGATTCAACGAAGAAGGTGAGGACGTATCCTGCACGATGCCTCTCGTCGACCCGTGCGTTTTGCACGATTCACCCTTCCACCTTGCTCGCCACCTTCAACAGATCGGCATCCACGCCGCGTACCCCGAGGATCTGCCCGGCAATCTGCACGGCAATGGTCTTCTGCTCCTGGCTGACCACTTCGCCAGACAGCCGCACCAGGCCTTCCTGGCTCGCCACCTTGATGTTCGGCCCGTCGAGATTGCGGCTATAGCGCAAGCTGCTTTGCACCTTGTCGATGATCCAGGCATCGCTGGGCTGCGGCCCTGTCGGCGCAGTCGGCGGGTTTTCACGGGCCTGGGCCATGGCTGCGGAATCCAGGCTGATCAGGTTGTTGACCAGGTACACACCCTCGCTGGTACGGGCGATCACGCCGGCCAGCTCCTTGGCCTCGACGTTGTCGACGCGACCGCGCATGGTCACCACGCCGTCGCGGCTCTCGACCTCGATCGGCGCCTTTTGCGTTATCCGGCTCCAGAGCAGGCGCGCGCGGATGATCGCGGTCAGGGTGGCGTCCTCCAGGCGCTGGGCGTAGGCACGTCGCTCAAGCGGCTGCTCCGCCAGCTCGGCATTGACCTGCAGACGGTTGTCCACCCGCTCGATGCCGCGAGTGGCCAAGGCGACACGCTCGGCCAGGTCGCGCTCGACGGGGTTTTCCACCTCGCCGCTGAGACGCGCCTGCTGGCCCTCCACCTGCACCTCGATGCGGAACGGATTGAGCACCTTGTTGAGGGAAACCGCAGTCTGCACGGCCCCCTCCAGTCGCGCATCCTGCAACGGGTCGGCGACAGCAGGGCCGATTACCAGCAGCAGGCCGGCAGCCAGGGCGCAATGACGCATGAACAAAGGCATGGCACTTCTCCTTTTCGTAACAAATCCAGGCACTTTCGCAACCTGCGTGCCAGCGTTCTCGAGTACCTGAAACTCTATTTATTTCAATCTGTTAGCCAACAAACAGGGCAACAGCTAGCATGCATAGGGCGGAATCCTTCAGAATCGACCATGCAACTTGCCCGATTTTTCCGACACTAACTGAGATCAATCCCAAAGGAGCGCAGGAAAAATGGAGTCAGCCCAGGACAACCAAGGCCGCATTCTGCTGGTGGACGACGAGTCCGCGATCCTGCGCACCTTCCGTTACTGCCTCGAAGACGAGGGCTACAGCGTCGCCACCGCCAACAGCGCCGCTCAGGCAGAGACCCTGTTGCAACGCCAGGTGTTCGATCTGTGCTTCCTCGACCTGCGCCTGGGAGAAGACAACGGCCTCGATGTGCTGGCACAGATGCGCATCCAGGCGCCCTGGATGCGCGTGGTGATCGTCACCGCGCACTCGGCGATCGACACCGCGGTGGATGCCATCCAGGCCGGCGCCGCCGACTATCTGGTCAAACCCTGCAGCCCCGACCAGTTGCGCCTGGCCACCGCCAAGCAACTGGAGGTGCGCCAGCTGTCGGCGCGCCTGGAAGCGCTGGAAGGTGAAGTGCGCAAGCCCAAGGACGGCCTCGACTCGCACAGCCCGCAAATGATGGCGGTGCTGGAAACCGCGCGGCAGGTGGCGACCACCGATGCCAATATCCTCATCCTGGGGGAGTCCGGCACCGGCAAGGGCGAGCTGGCCCGCGCCATTCACGGCTGGAGCAAGCGCGCGCGCAAGGCCTGCGTGACCATCAACTGCCCCTCGCTGAACGCCGAGCTGATGGAAAGCGAGCTGTTTGGTCATACCCGCGGGGCCTTCACCGGCGCCAGCGAGAGCACGCTCGGGCGGGTCAGCCAGGCAGACGGCGGCACGCTGTTCCTCGACGAAATCGGTGATTTCCCACTGACCTTGCAGCCCAAACTGCTGCGCTTCATCCAGGACAAGGAATACGAAAGGGTCGGCGATCCGGTCACCCGTCGGGCCGACGTTCGCATCCTTGCCGCGACCAACCTCAACCTTGAGGAGATGGTGCGCGAAAGCCGCTTCCGTGAAGACTTGCTGTACCGCCTCAACGTCATCACCCTGCACCTGCCGCCACTGCGCGAGCGTAGCGAGGACATCCTCACGCTCGCCGATCGCTTCCTCGCCCGCTTCGTGAAGGAGTATTCGCGCCCGGCGCGCGGGTTCAGCGAGGAGGCCCGGGCGGCCCTGCTCAACTACCGCTGGCCGGGCAACATCCGCGAACTGCGCAACGTGGTGGAGCGCGCCAGCATCATCTGCCCGCAGGAACGCGTGGAAATCGGCCATCTGGGGATGGGCGAGCAGCCCACCGGCAACGCCCCGAAGGTTGGCGCAGCGTTGAGCCTCGATGAGCTGGAGCGCGCCCACATCGGTGCCGTCCTGGCGGCCAGCGATACCCTCGACCAGGCCGCCAAGACCCTCGGTATCGATGCCTCCACCCTGTACCGCAAGCGCAAGCAGTACAAACTGTGAAGTGGCCCATGAAGCTGCGCACGCGGCTGTTTCTCAGCATCTCGGCACTGGTGACGGTCGCACTGCTGGGCTTGCTGCTGGGGCTGGTCAGCGTGCTGCAGATGGCTGCGGTGCAGCAGAGGCTGGTGCGCGACACCACCCATACCCTGGAAGTGGGGCTCAAGCTGCGGCAGAACCTGGGTGAGCAGTTGAACCTGATACTCGATGCAGATACCGATCCGAAAAGCCTGGTGAACCTGCAGGAAAACTTCCAGGCGCTACTGGTATCGGGCTTAGAGCAGGGCGGTGAACGTACCGGGTTCAGCAAGGCCAGCAGCAACTACCAGGCCTTCCTCCAGGCCTATCGCGACAGCCCCTCACCGTCGCGCAGCATGGGCGTCGACGACCCCTTGGGCGCTGCGTTCAACCAGGTTCGTACCGACCTGATCGACTCGCACAAGCAGGCGTTGGAGCACATTTCCCGCAGCGAGGAACATGCCCGCGACCATGCCTTGCTGGTCAGTGGTGCATTGGGCCTGATGGGCCTTGCGGTGGTGGTGCTGGGCTTCATCACCGCGCATAACATCGCCCGTCGCTTCGGCCAGCCGATCGAGGCCCTGGCCAAGGCAGCCGATCAGGTTGGCCAGGGCAACTTCGACGTTACCCTGCCTGTGACCCAAGCCACCGAACTCAACCAATTGACCCGCCGTTTCGGCCTGATGGCCGACGCCCTGCGCAAGCACCAGGCCACCAATATCGACGAACTGCTGGCCGGCCAGCAACGCCTGCAGGCCGTGCTCGACAGCATCGACGACGGCCTGCTGGTCATCGATCGCC
>NZ_JBNFMU010000169.1:0-68658 GCF_049942315.1 Pseudomonas wayambapalatensis | reverse complement strand
CCTGTGGGAGCGGGCTCGTCCCGCGATGAGGCCGGCACAAATTCCCGAGAACCTCATCCCTGGCGGACAAGTCCTTGAGAAATGATGGTTTTTTTGCCGTCAAAGGTTGTAACTTCCCCCCGTAACGGTACAATGGCGCGGCTCGTCACCTGATGAGCTGCGTTATGGTGGCCCCACCGGTCCCCCCGCATTGATTACCCGTTAACCTGGTCAGGCCCGGAAGGGAGCAGCCATAGCGGGAACATCGAGTGCCGGGGTGTGGCTGGTGGGGCTGCCTCCATTTCTCTCGAAGTCCTGCTCTCGAACGGCTTTCGCTCTTCACCGCCTGGTGATCCAAAGCGTTACGCACCGTACGCCTAGCCCTCCCTGCTTTTGCTTACCCCGCCACTTGGTCCCATTGTCAACGTTTACGCGTGAACTGCTGTTCCGTAACCGTCGAGCCCCATTGGCTGCCTTGCTCTTCATGAGTCAGTTCGAAGCCCAGCGATTCGTAGAGGTGCCGGGCGGCTTCCAGTCCTTTGAACGTGTGCAACTGGATTGCCGAGAAGTTCTGCCGGTCACAGAAAGCGACTGCTTCAGTGAGTAGCCGGCGACCTACACCGCTACCACGACAGCCATCATCCAGCAGGAACCAGCGCAGGTGAGCTTCATCGTTGCCGAGGTCCTCGCCGTCGATAGCCACGGACCCGACGATTCGGCCAGCGTTTTCAGCGACCCAGACCGCGTTGCGCGGATTCCCCAGCCGGCCTGCAAACTCGGCAATGTTGATTGCAACCCTGCTCTCGAAGAACTGGCCGAAACCGGCATGGCGCGAGTAGTAGCTTGCATGCATCTGCGTCATGCGCCCGATCAGGCCGGGACGGTATCCGAGGGTGATTTGAATCCTGGACGCCGCTGTTTCGGTGGGCTGTTGACGGGAAGCCTTCAACGCCTGGGCATAGGCACTCAGCCCTTGGGCGATGACTTGCTGTTCTTGCGGGGGCAGTGGAGCCAGCGTTGAGCTGACCTGCATTTGCCCGTAGGCATGAATGTTTTCAAGAGTGCGTTTCCCTTGCTCAGTCAGGCGCAGTTGCTTCGTGCGGCCATCCTGCTCACTTTCATGCTCTTGCAGTTCACCCAATTGCACGAGCTTGGCAACCATGCGGCTGACGCTGGACTTCTCAAGCCCGAGCGTCTGCACCAGTTGAGCGGCAGTCCGCTCCCCGTGCTCGCCTAGCTCAAGCAGGGTATGAACGGCAGAGGGGGAGTACTCCGTCCCTGCTAACGTCGTGCGCAGGAAGCCCAATTCACGGACCATCGTGCGTGAGGCGCAGCGGATTTGCTCCACGACCGAAGGGTCGATCATTGTTGAGGTCTCGTCAGGAATGGTTGCGTAATGCAATCATCTTTGGTTGCATCATGCAACCATCCGTTGACCCATGAGCGGTTTCGCTGTGGGTGAAGACTGCTTCACAGCCTTGAGGTCCGGTTCTGGACAAGTGAAAACACCCTTGTTAGTTTGCGTCCGCCATATATTTCAGAATATGACAGTGGCACTTAAGTGATATTGATTTGATATCAATTTATGACGAGCAAGGACGCATTGAATGAAAAGCCTGCAAGGTTTGCCCAGTCTTATCAGCGCTTCGGTAGGCACGCCCGGTAAAGCCCGAAACTTGCCCGCCGATGTTCAATGTATCCAGTACCTGTTCAATCTACTCATTCCGCGGCTCGGTTTTCCGTTGCCCGAGAATGGCCGTTGCGACGGGCAGTTGGTACAGCGCATCAGTCAGTACCAGTTTCGTCATCTGAAGTACGCGCATCCCGATGGCGTCGTCGATCCGAATGGGCGCACCTTCAACAGCCTGGTCGAGGAGGCTGTTCGAGTACCGGTCAAGTTGATTCCCGCGCTGCGCCTGCCAACCTTCATCAATGTCTTCGCCAATAATGTCGACGCCCAGGTGCAGGCCACGGTCAATCATTACCTGGACCGGATGCGCGCGGTGATCGAAGCCGAGCGGCGCAATCGGCAGATGGTGCTGCAGGTCACTTGCGATGGTGGCATGACGCTCAGCGACAGCGACTTCCAGAACGCCGCGACTCAATTGGGCAACGGGATTTCAGCCAACCTGATCAAGGCATTTGCCACGGTGGAGTCGGGTGGCCGCTCGGGTTTCGGCCCGGCCAGGTTGCCGGTGATCGCCTTCGAGGGGCATCACTTCCAGCGCTATACCAAGCACAAGTACGACCAGACTCATCCGCTGCTCTCGTACAAGTACAAGAAGAAAGCCGGCCCGCAGTGGCAAGCCAATAACAAAGACCAGACCAAGGCCTGGGAAACCATGGCCACGGCGTTTGGGCTGGATCAGGAGGCGGCATTGAAGTCGGCGTCCTGGGGTATGTTCCAGATCATGGGTTTCAACTTCGCCGATTGCGGACATGCCAATGTGTTCGAATTCGTCGCGGCCATGAAACTCAATGCCGGGCAGCAACTCAAAGCCTTCCTCGGTTTCTGCAGCAAGAACCCGTCGTTTATCAAGGCGGCGAAGAACAAGGATTACGCCGGCATGGCCGCCAGTTACAACGGCAAGGATTACGGCGACTATGACGTGCGTATCAAGAAGGCCTACGAAGCACTTGAAGGGAAGAAGTGACATGGCAAAGAGTTTCTCTCGCCGACTGACTGTTCTGGCCGCCGCACTGCTGGGATTGTCCGGGTCTGTTCATGCAAGCGCCGCCGTACTGAAGCCTGGGCAATACGATGCGCTGATGCTGGCGGTCACGCCGGATCGCCAGGTGGAGGGCTACTATTCCGAGACCCTTGGCGAAGGTGTGACCCGGCATTGCACCTTCTACCTCAAGGGGCAGATCAGCGGCGATGGGGCGGTTGCGCTGGCCACCTGGGAAGATCAGACCTTCCCCGGCAGCCTGGCGGCCACGGGCGATGGCGTCACCCTCACCGTGGCACGCGGCCGCGAGCATCCCGGCTGCGTCAGTGTGCTGATGCCGGAGATCGCAACGGGGCTGGAGCTCAGCCGCTATGCGGAAAAGCCCTGGATCGCGCTGCTGACGGTCACTGCCGACAAGGCCTATCTGCGCAAGCAGGCGGGCAGCAGCGCGAGCAAACGACCCTATATCGTCAAGGGCGATGTAGTGGGCGTGCTGGCGTTCAAGGACGGCTGGGCCAAGGTCGAGTTCATCAACCAGGACGACCGCTCGTTCACGGGCTGGATCAGTCAGGATCAGTACAGTCGACTCGTTGTGCCCAAGGGCTGAAGCTGTGCGCGGGTGACGGGCCGAGCCCGCCGTACCTGCATTTATCGGCAAACAGGCTTATGATGCGCCTCTCGCAGCCCACCCATTTCTGAGAGAGGCCATCAGCATGGATCAGGTTGACGATCTGACCCGCCAGCGCATCCGCGACTGGCAAGCGCGCCGCCTGGAGATCAAGGACCAGATGGCCACGCACCCCGAGCGCACCCTTGAGCTTTCGAAAGTACTCGACCAGATGGAAGAGGAACACGAGCGCATCCTTGGCGAAGCCACGCCCGCAGCCGACACCATAGCAGCAGTCGATCAGGCACCGGGGCTGGATTTTCGCCTGAGCGTTTCGGCGCGCAATGCCCAGGACCTGCGCAAGCTGCTGGAGATGGCGCTGCACGAGCTCGATAGCGCGCTGGCTGCCGAAGCCCGCTGCGAGAATGACGCGCGGCGTGTCTATCCGGGCGGCATGTCCGGCTCCCTGGGTGCCTACGCCTATGAACTTGAAGCCAATCCCGACACCAGCGAATGACCTGCGCGCATGCAACCTGAACATTACGACTTCGCCGACACCGTGTATCTTCCCGTCGCCCTGGAGGTGTGCCAGGGCCTGCTCGAGGACGCCTCCGGGCTTGATGGGTTGAGCGATCCGGAGCTGGCGGCGGTGCTGGTGATCCAGAACCTGTCCCAGGCGCGCGAGCAGGTGCTCGACCCTGCGGCAGCGGAAAAGGTACTGGCCAAGTTGCTGCAGTGGTCGGTGCAGGGGCCGCATTCGCCGGGCGTGGGGCTGGGGTCCGAGGCGCGCCGGCTGTTCGATGCGCGCAAGCTGTATTTCGGCCTGGAGGTCATCAAGGGCTCGCGCTTGCAACTGCTGGGGGCCGAGGAGGTGGCGCAGCGCGAATACTTGTTGGAAGACGGCACCTGGGACATGCGCTTCAGGTCGCTTCGCCACCCGCGCCACAATCCGTTCAGCCAGCAAGCCATCACAGGCTTCGATAAAGAGCGCTGGCTGACCCGCGAACAAGACAAGTTGCTGCGAGTGCTGCGCGCCAACCCTGACGAGGACCTGCATGTGCAGGGCTATGCGGGCATCGGCAAGAGCTACCTGCTGGGAGCGCTTATCGATTGCCTGCCCAGGGGGCGGGTGCTGGCACTGGCGCGCACGCCCGGCAAGCTCGACGCCCTGCGGCGGCGTATCGGAAAAGGCTCCAAGGCTGGCAAGACGTTCGCCGAGTTTGCCCAAGCCCTGCTGAGCGTGCCTGGGCGGCCTGCCGCACGCGCATCAACACGCCTGCCGGGCAAGCGTGCGGTGGCCGAAACCTTGAACATCCTGGGCTTTCGCCAGTACGACGGCGAGAAGACCCTGGATATCTGCCTGGAGCTGCTGAAGAACTACTGCGAGTCACGCGATCACAGCCTCGCCGCGCGCCACCTGCCGCACTTCGCTCAGGCGCTTTCGCGGCTGGATAGCCAGGTGCTGCTCGAATACGCCAGCCGCCTGTGGACCTACCTGCAGGACAACCCTGCCTGGGATCGCCAGACCGGCTTCCCCACGTTGCTGCTGCTCAAGCGCGCCAGCCTCGCTGGCCACAGTGTGCCGGGCCGCTACAGCCATGTAATCGTCGACGAGAGCCAGGACATGCCTGGCCCGTTGTTGCAGATCATCGAGCGGGGCCGCCAGGTGTTGATCACGCTGGGTGACGAATACCAGCGTGCCGACGGGCCCGGACTGCGCCGCGCGCGTCAGGTGCGCCAGCGCGATATCGCCTTCTCGGTGCGTTGCGGGCCGAAAGTGGAGCGGCTGATCAACCCGCTGATCGGTGTGCATTCGCAAAAATCCAAGCTCGCCTTCGAAGGCGCCGGCAGCGTGGATGTCGGCATCGAGTACTACCCCCTCGATTTCGTGCCGCCGCAAGGCTGTGTGGTGCTTACCGCATCGCCCTGGGATTCGATGAAGTGGGCCATGCAACTGGCCGACAACCAGTGCCGGGTGGGCTTCTCCGATAACGTTGGGATGCAGCGTTTCATGTCCAGCGCCGTGCAGTTGTTCCGTGCCGACCTTTATGGCGCGGGCAGCGATGGCCAGGACACGCACGCCTATTTCGCCCACGCGCTGAACTGGCGACAAGTGCATGAGGACAATCGCTTCGACGAGTCATTCCTGTGGGTCGAGGCGCGGCTGCAGGACGGTTTTCGGATTGCCGAACTCAACGCCTTGTCGGCACGCTTCTCCAATCAGCCGGGCAGCCTGTTGCTGATGCCGGCGCAGGAGGCCGGAGGGCAGGAGTTCGACCACGTGCTGCTGACCCAGGAGCTGATGGCGCTGAACCCGTTCAAGGATGCCTACGCCTTCGACAACCGGGTCTGTGCGGTGTATATCGCGCTGTCACGTGCCCGGCGTCATCTCTATCTGCCCTACGATGTGGACGAGTGGGTGGCCTACCACAAGGGCCAGAAATTCCGCGAGTCGCACGGCTACTGATCGACCGACAGCGCCTCCTGCACCCGGGTGTAGCGTTCGATGATCCGTTCGATCTCGCCGGACTGCTTGAGGCGCACCAAGGCGCGCAGCACCTGCTGCGCCGGAATGGCCGGGTCGTTGCGCACCATGCAGCCCAGGTCCTGCGCTTCCAGCAAGGCCAGCGGGCGCAGGCGCTGCTCCCGGGGTTGCTGGCGGTTGAACCATTGCAGCGACAATTGGTTGCTCACCGCATAACGATAACGGCTGGCTTGCAGTTTCTGCAGGGCCAGGTCCTGGTTGCGGCTGTCTTCGCGCTTCAGTAGACGCTGCGCGAACAGCGGGTCCAGGGCCGGGTAGGTGTAGCCCAGCACCGTACCGATGGCTTGTGCGGGCAGTTGCGCCAGGCCGCCGGGCAGGCTGTCGCCGGCACGCCCGACCAGCAGGTCGCGTTGATGGATCAGCGGTACGCTCCAGATGAACTCACCGGGCCGTTCGTTGAGCCAGTTGCTGGCCACGTAGCAGCGCACGTCGATGTCGCCATCGGCCATGGCCTGCTCCAGGCGCAGGCGTGCCATTACGTGGTACTGCGGGCGCACCCCGGCTTCACGGGCCAGGGCCTGGATCAGGTCGAAGAGAATGCCTTCCACCGGCACATCGCCCTCGGTGCGCATCAACGGCATGCTCCAGCTCTCCGCGACGGAGAAGCGCAGCACAGGCTGCTCGGCAAGGCCGGTGGAGCACCATAGCAACAGGATGGCGAGAAGTCGCCGCACGTCTATCCTCCTTGGACTTTCTATGTTTACCGGCAGCGTCCAAAGTCTAGACGAGCCTGGCAGGGTGCAATTTTGCCCCCGCTCCGCTAGCATTAGCGATCTTCCGCTCGATCAGGCTGCGATGGTTTTTTGATGAGTTATCAGGTTCTTGCACGTAAATGGCGCCCGCGCTCGTTCCGCGAGATGGTAGGCCAGACCCATGTGCTCAAGGCATTGATCAACGCTCTGGACAACCAGCGGCTGCATCACGCCTACCTGTTCACCGGCACCCGCGGGGTCGGCAAGACCACCATCGCGCGGATCATCGCCAAGTGCCTGAACTGCGAGACCGGTATCACCTCCACACCTTGCGGCACCTGTTCGGTATGCCGGGAAATCGACGAAGGCCGCTTCGTCGACCTGATCGAGATCGACGCCGCCAGCCGCACCAAGGTCGAGGACACCCGTGAACTGCTCGACAACGTGCAGTACGCGCCCAGCCGCGGACGCTTCAAGGTCTACCTGATCGACGAAGTGCACATGCTTTCCACCCACTCCTTCAACGCCTTGCTCAAGACGCTGGAAGAGCCGCCACCGTACGTCAAATTCATTCTCGCCACCACCGATCCGCAGAAGTTGCCGGCCACCATTCTTTCGCGCTGCCTGCAGTTCTCGCTGAAGAACATGAGCCCGGAGCGGGTAGTCGAGCACCTCACGCACGTGCTCGGTGCCGAGAACGTGCCGTTCGAGGAAGATGCCCTGTGGCTGCTTGGCCGCGCCGCCGACGGCTCGATGCGTGATGCCATGAGCCTGACCGACCAGGCCATCGCCTTCGGCGAGGGTAAGGTACTGGCCGCCGATGTGCGGGCGATGCTCGGCACGCTCGATCATGGCCAGGTGTACGGCGTGCTGCAGGCCTTGCTCGAAGGTGATGCCCGGGCGCTGCTCGAGGCGGTGCGCGCCTTGGCCGAGCAGGGGCCTGACTGGAACGGCGTATTGTCCGAGATGCTCAACGTGCTGCACCGGGTCGCCATCGCCCAGGCGTTGCCCGAAGCGGTGGACAACGGCCAGGGCGATCGCGACAAGGTGCTGGCCCTGGCGGGCGCGTTGCCGGCCGAGGATGTGCAGTTCTACTACCAGATGGGCCTGATCGGTCGGCGCGACCTGCCGCTGGCGCCGGATCCGCGCGGTGGCTTCGAGATGGTTTTGCTGCGTATGCTCGCGTTCCGTCCGGCCGATACCGATGACGCGCCGAAACCTGCGCTAAAGCCGGTGGGGATCAGCCAGGCCACAGCTGATCCAGCCAGACCGGTGGCAACTGCGGCCGTGGTTGCCGAGCCTTCCGTGGTTGCCGCTGCGCCTGAGCCTGTTGCGCCGCCCGCACCAGTGGTCGAGGAAGCGCCCGCCGCCGAGCCGGTCGCTGCTGTTGCGCCCGCTGTGGCGCCGGAACCGGCCCCTGCGATCGAACCTGAACCCGAGCCCGAGCCCGAGCCCGAGCCAGCCGTTGCGCCGCCAGAGGCAGTGGTCGACCTGCCATGGGAAGAACCTTCCCCGCCCGTCGCAGCCCCGGCGCCGGTCACCCCGGCCGTTGTCGCGCAGCCTGCTGGCGAGCAACCGGACTACGACGAGCCGCCCTTCGATCCGTCGGCCTATGCGTCGGTCGGCATGGAGCGCGACGACGACGGCCCGGATGACGACTATTACGCACCGCAAGCCGATCCGGCAGGTTTCAGCTACCTGGACGAGCTCGCCGAGCATATCCAGGAAGACGCCCCTGCGGCGGCGCCCGAGCCTCTGCCCGCGGCGCAACCGGCCACGGGCCTGGCCTTGCAATGGCTGGAATTATTCCCACAGTTGCCTGTCTCCGGTATGACAGGCAACATCGCCGCGAACTGTACGCTGATCAGCGCCGATGGCGATGACTGGCTGCTGCACCTGGACCCAGGCCAGGGTGCGTTGTTCAACAGCACCCAGCAACGCCGGCTCAACGAGGCGCTCAACCAGCATCTGGGGCGTACGCTGCGCCTGCAGATCGAGCTGGTTCGCCCCGAGCAGGAAACCCCGGCCCAGGCCGCCGCGCGCAAGCGCGCCGAGCGCCAGCACGATGCGGAGCTGTCGATCGAGCAGGACCCGCTCATCCAGCAGATGATCAAGCAGTTCGGCGCCCGGGTGCGGCACGATACAATCGAACCTGTAGACGCGGCCCTGGCAAACCCTGGGCAGTGAAGCGAACCCCTTGCGCCCGGCCTCGTGCCGGCCGCACATACGACCCAATCGAGGATTCTCCCATGATGAAAGGTGGCATGGCCGGCCTGATGAAGCAGGCTCAGCAGATGCAGGAAAAAATGGCCAAGATGCAGGAAGAGTTGGCCAACGCAGAAGTCACCGGCCAGTCCGGTGCAGGTCTGGTCAGCGTGGTGATGACCGGTCGTCACGACGTCAAGCGCGTCAACATCGACGCCAGCCTGATGACCACCGATCCGGACGACAAGGAAGTCCTCGAGGACCTGATCGCCGCCGCACTCAACGACGCCGTGCGCAAGGTCGAGCAGAACAGCCAGGACAAGATGGGCAGCATGACCGCCGGCATGCAACTGCCGCCTGGTTTCAAGATGCCGTTCTGATCGACGGTTTGCAGCACATGGGGAGCACGATCGGCTGATCGCTGCTCCCTTCTTCATTCTGTACCACTGACAGGCCTGCCTACATGAGCTTCAGCCCCCTGATCCGCCAACTGATCGATGCCCTGCGTGTGCTCCCGGGTGTCGGCCAGAAAACCGCCCAGCGCATGGCCCTGCAGTTGCTCGAGCGCGACCGCAGCGGCGGCACGCGCCTGGCCCAGGCCCTGAGCCAGGCCATGGAAGGTGTTGGCCATTGCCGCCAGTGCCGCACCCTGACCGAGCAGGAATTGTGCCCGCAGTGCGCCGATCCTCGCCGCGATGACACCCAGCTGTGCGTGGTTGAGGGGCCGATGGATGTGTATGCGGTAGAGCAGACCGGCTACCGTGGTCGTTACTTCGTGCTCAAGGGGCACCTATCGCCGCTCGACGGCCTGGGCCCTGAGGCGATTGGAATTCCGCAACTGATGGCGCGGATCGAGGAGCAGGGCACCTTCAGCGAGGTGATCCTGGCGACCAACCCCACGGTGGAAGGCGAGGCGACGGCGCATTACATCGCCCAGTTGCTGGCCGAGAAGGGCCTGACTGCCTCGCGGATCGCCCATGGCGTGCCGCTGGGCGGAGAGCTGGAGCTGGTGGACGGTGGCACGCTTGCGCATGCCTTTGCCGGGCGCCGTCCTATCTCGCTGTAAGTGTTGGGGCGCAGCGCGCCCCAAGCCAGTTACTTGTTGGTGTAGATCTGGTCGAACACGCCACCGTCGTTGAAGTGGGTCTTCTGTACGGTGCGCCAGTCACCAAAGGTCTTCTCCACCGAGAGGAAGTCGACTTTCGGGAAGCGGTCGGTGTATTTGGCCAGGACCGTGGCATCACGCGGGCGCAGATAGTTCTGTGCGGCGATTTCCTGGGCTGCCGGCGACCACAGGTACTTGAGGTATTCCTCGGCCACCGCGCGGGTCTGCTTCTTCTCGACGACTTTGTCGACCACGCTCACCGGCGGCTCGGCTTCCGCCGACACGCTTGGGTAGACCACCTCGAACTGATCACGACCGAACTCGCGGGCGATCATCTCGGCTTCGTTCTCGAAGGTGACCAGCACGTCGCCGATCTGGTTGGTCATGAAGGTCGTTGTGGCAGCGCGGCCGCCAGTGTCGAGCACCGGTGCCTGCTTGAACAGCTTGCCGACGAAATCGCGGGCCTTGGCTTCGTCGCCGCCTTGCTTGAGGACGTAGCCCCAGGCCGAGAGGTAGGTGTAGCGGCCGTTACCCGAGGTCTTGGGGTTGGGCACGATCACCTGTACACCATCCTTGAGCAGGTCCGGCCAGTCTTTCAGCGCCTTCGGGTTGCCCTTGCGCACGATGAACACGGTGGCCGAGGTGAACGGGGCGCTGTTGTTCGGCAGGCGGGTAACCCAGTTGTCCGGCACCAGCTTGCCGTTGTCGACCAGGGCATTGATGTCAGTGGCCATGTTCATGGTGATGACATCGGCCGGCAGGCCGTCGATCACCGCCCGCGCCTGTTTGCTCGAACCGCCGAAGGACATCTGCACATTGACCTTCTCCTTGTGCTCTTCTTCCCAGTGCTTCTGGAACGCCGGGTTGTAGTCCTTGTAGAAGTCGCGCATCACGTCGTAGGAGACGTTCAGGAGGGTCGGCGCGGCCTGGGCCAGGTTGCCGAGAGCCAGGCCTGCGGCGAGCAGCGAGGCGCTGAAGAGTTTTTTCACAGGGGCGTTCCTTGTTGTGAGTGAAAGTTTGGCAATGTGCCAGCAACTATAACCTTTGGTTCTTGAGCCATTAAAGATCAAAACAGACTTTGCTTATGCCTGCTCGGTCACTGTCTTGGGGAACAACGCATTGCCACAGCGCGAACAGAATGCCGCCGTCGGCTCATGGGTTTTCTTGGCACAGGTCGGGCAATCGTGGCGCAGCTGTTCGCCGCGCATGGCGTTGGCCAGCTCGGCGGTGAAGATCCCGGTGGGCACTGCGATGATCGAGTAGCCGATGATCATCACCAGCGAGGACAGTACCTGGCCCAGCGGCGTCTTGGGCACGATGTCGCCGAAGCCGACCGTGGTCAGGGTGACGATGGCCCAGTAGATGCCCTTGGGAATGCTGGTAAAGCCGTGCTCGGGCCCTTCGATCACGTACATCAGCGTGCCGAACACGGTCACCAGGGTCGAAACGCTGACCAGGAACACGATGATCTTCTGTTTGCTGCCGCGCAACGCCTCGAGCAGATAGTGCGCCTGCTTGAGGTAGGGGCTGAGCTTGAGCACGCGGAAGATCCGCAGCATGCGGATCACCCGAATGATCAGCAGGTACTGGGCGTCGCTGTAGTACAGGGCGATGATCCCCGGCACGATGGCCAGCAGGTCGACCAGGCCGTAGAAGCTGAACGCGTAGCGCAGCGGCTTGGGCGAGCAGTACAGGCGGGTGAGGTACTCGGCGAGGAAGATCGCCGTGAAGCCCCACTCGATGCCGGCCAGCAGGCCGGAATAATTGCGGTGCACATCGTCGATGCTGTCGAGGATGACGGTGACCAGGCTGGCCAGGATGATCAGCAGAAGGATCTTGTCGAAGCGTCTTCCAGCGACGGTGTCGGTCTGGAAGACGATCACATAGAGCCGCTCACGCAGGCTCGCAGGGGTGTTCATGGGCTCGTTCCGTTATGCGTTGCGGGTGAGCCTAGGGCCTGCTTCTCAGCCGTGCAAGCGCTGCGCGCTGCGCCGCCGCCCCTGTTGCACAAGGTGGCTGCCCAGGTGCATCAGCCAGCAGGCGATGACGAACGGGGCGGTGAGCGCCGGCAGCGGCCACAGGCTGGACAACGCTTGCAGCAACAGCGCCAAGGCGATGGCCAGCAGGGGGATCCAGGGGCGCTCGCCCTGGCGGCTGAACGCCAGGGCGGCCAGCGCCGCATTGAAGCCATACAGCCCCATCCAGGCCACCGCAGGTTGGTCGGCCAGCAATGCCGCACCGCCGCCGATGGTCGAGCCGAGCAGGGCCCAGAGCGCCGCATAGGGGTTGGCGACCAGCATCCCTAACACGATCAGCAGGCCTGCCAGGGGCTCGTCCAGCAGGAATATCTGGCCCAGGCCGCGCAATACGCCGTGCAACGGGTCGGGCGCGGCCTGCGGGCTGGCCAAGGGTTCGGCCGCCAGCAGGATGATCCAGCCGAGCAGCACGAAGGGCGCGGTGTAGGCGACCAGCAAGGTGCCGCCGCGCTTGCGCCACTGGTGGGTGAGGATGCTCGACAGGCCACCGGCGGCGAGGATCAGTGGCGGCAGGATCGCTGACCAGGGCAGCACCGCGCAGATCAGCACGCCGATCAGCACGCCGTTGTAGCAATACAATCCGGCCTGGCGGTCGGCGCGTTCATAGCCGCGCCGTTGCGCGGTCAGCAGGCCGGCCAGTGCGCCGAGCAGCGCGCCGCCGACCAGGTCGGGCGCAGTGAGGAGGATGGCCAGCAGGCAGCACAGGCCGCACAAGGGACTGCGCAGCAGCAGCACCTGGCTGAAGCCATTGAGCAGTGCCGTGGCCCAGTCTGGGCACGGGTTGACGAAATTCTTGGTGTACATGGGCAGTCGGCAAGGTGAGTGAAAGGCGCTGGGCCTCTTCGGGCCTCGGTTGTGCGCCATCGGATTGTTTTTTGTAGGAGCGGGCTCGCCCGCGAATACGGGCGCAGCCCGTGCCATTCACCGCTGTGCCCTTTTCGCGGGCAAGTCGCAGCGGCGAACCGCCGCTCCTACAAAAGTGCAGAGCCGGTCTTCAGATCAAAGTCTCGATCCGCAGGGTATTGGTGCTCCCCGGCTGGCCGAATGGCACCCCAGCGGTAATCAGCAGGGTGTCGCCGCGGCTGGCCATACCTTGCGCCTGGGCGATCTCCAGTGCAGTCGAGCAGATCTCATCGACCTGGCGCAGACGGTCGTTGACCACCGAATGCACACCCCAGGTGACGCTGAGTCGGCGCGCGGTCTTGAGGTTCGGCGTCAGGTTGAGGATGGGCGCACGCGGTCGCTCGCGGGCAGCGCGCAGGGTCGAGGCCCCTGACTCGCTGTAGTTGACCAGCACCGCCACCGGCAGGATGCCGCTGATGCGCCGAATCGCGCAGCTGATGGCATCCGAAACCGTGGCCTCGGCCTTGGGGCGGCCGACGTCGAGCTGCGCCTGGTAGTCCGGGCCGTTCTCCACCTGGCGGATGATCTTGCTCATCATCTGCACCGCTTCCAGTGGATAGTCGCCGGAGGCGGTTTCGGCCGACAGCATCACCGCGTCGGCGCCTTCGGCCACGGCATTGGCCACGTCGGTGACCTCGGCGCGGGTCGGTGCAGGCGAGAAACGCATCGATTCGAGCATCTGCGTCGCTACCACCACCGGCTTGCCCAGTTGGCGGCAGGTATTGATGATGCGCTTCTGGATCTGCGGCACGCTCTCGGCCGGCACTTCCACGCCCAGGTCGCCCCGGGCGACCATGATCGCGTCAGACAGCTCGGCGATGGCCTGCAGTTGCTCGACCGCCGAGGGCTTCTCGACCTTGGCCATCAGGTAGGCACGTTCGCCGATCAACTGGCGCGCCTCGACGATGTCTTCGGGGCGCTGGACGAACGACAGCGCCACCCAGTCCACGCCCAGTTCCAGGCCGAAGGCCAGGTCGCGGCGGTCTTTCTCGGTGAGCGGCGAGAGGTCCAGCACCGCCTGGGGGACGTTGACGCCCTTGCGGTCGGACAGCTCGCCGCCAGCCAGCACTTCGGTGTCGATGGCGTCGGCGTGCTTGGCGGTGACCCGCAGGCGCAGCTTGCCATCGTCGAGCAGCAGGTCCATGCCGGGCTCCAGCGCGGCGATGATTTCCGGGTGGGGCAGGTTGACCCGGCGGCTGTCGCCCGGGGCCTTGTCCAGGTCCAGGCGCAGGGCCTGGCCACGCTGCAACTGCACCTTGCCTTCGGCGAAGCGGCCGACACGCAGTTTCGGCCCCTGCAGGTCCATGAGGATGCCCAGCGGGTAGTTCAGTTGCTGCTCGACCTCGCGGATCCACTGGTAGCGCAGGGCGTGGTCGGCGTGTTCGCCGTGGCTGAAGTTGAGGCGGAAGATATTCACCCCGGCCTCGACCAGTTGGCGGATGTCATCGATGCCGTTGATCGCCGGCCCCAGGGTGGCGAGGATTTTCACTTTTTTATCGGGCGTCATGATTGCGAGGTCTCGAGGATCAGGATGGCGCGGAAGTCGTTGACGTTGGTGCGGGTCGGCTCGGTGACGATCAACGCATCGAGCGCAGCGAAGTAGCCATAGCCGTTGTTGTTGTCCAGCTCATCGCTGGCCGACAGGCCCAGGGCCTGTGCGCGGCCGAAGCTGTCCGGGGTCATCAGGGCGCCGGCGTTTTCTTCGGAGCCGTCGATGCCGTCGGTGTCGCAGGCCAGTGCGTACACGCCAGGCAGGCCCTTGAGGCTTTCGGTGAGGCTGAGCAGGAATTCGGCGTTGCGCCCGCCACGGCCATTGCCGCGCACGGTGACGGTGGTCTCGCCGCCGGACAGGATCACGCAGGGGGCCTTCAGCGGCTGGCCATGCAGGACGATCTGCCGGGTGATACCGGCGTGCACCTTGGCCACTTCGCGCGATTCACCTTCCAGATCCCCCAGGATCAGTGGGCTGAAACCGGCCTGGCGGGCTTTCACTGCGGCAGCCTCGAGTGATTGCTGGGGTTTGGCGATCAGTGTGAAGTGGCTGCGCGCCAGGGCTGGGTCATCGGCCTTGACGGTTTCCGATGCCGGGTTGTTCAGCCAGTCGATGACCGCTTTGGGCGCCTCGATGTCGTAGCGCTTGAGGATCGCCAGGGCATCGGCCGAGGTGCTGGGGTCGGCCACGGTGGGGCCGGAGGCGATGACGGTGGCCAGATCGCCCGGTACGTCGGAAATGGCGTAGGTATAGACGGTGGCGGGCCAGCAGGCCTTGGCCAGGCGTCCGCCCTTGATCGCCGAGAGGTGCTTGCGCACGCAGTTCATCTCGCCGATGGTGGCGCCGGACTTGAGCAGCGCCTTGTTGATCTGCTGCTTGTCGGCCAGCGTGAGGCCGTCGGCAGGCAGTGCCAGCAGGGCCGAGCCGCCGCCGGAGAGCAGGAAGATGACGCGGTCGTCTTCATCGAGGTTGCTGACCAGTTGCAGCACGCGTTTGGCGACCGCAAGGCCGGCGGCGTCGGGGACCGGGTGAGCGGCTTCGACCACCTCGATCTTCTGGCAATTGGCGCCATGGCCATAGCGGGTCACGACCAGGCCGGAGACTTCGCCCTGCCAGCTCTTCTCGACCACTTCAGCCATGGCGGCGGCGGCCTTGCCGGCACCGATGACGATGACCCGGCCGCTGCGGTCGGCGGGCAGGTGAGGTTCGAGGACCTGACGGGGGTGGGCGGCGGCGATGGCTGTGTCGAACAGCTCGCGCAGGAGTTTCTGTGGATCGACCGACATGGCAGGCTCCCAAAATTCTTGTTGTTCTGCGAAATCGAAAACGCCCCTGGAACTGCCTCCGTGCAGGCCGAACCAGGGGCGGGTGTTGCTCGGGGTCACCGCTGGGCCTGTGGTCGCAGGTTCAGCTGTGTTGGCTTCTTCGCGGGCAAGCCCGCTCCTACAGGGTTAGCGCACTCCTCAGGGGCGAAGAGCCGGTAAGGCTTACAAATTACTGATCGTCACGAATCGAGAAGTTGGCCATGTGCTCCAGCCCCTTGATCAGCGCCGAGTGGTCCCAGTTGCTGCCACCCAGTGCTGCACAGGTGTTGAATACCTGCTGCGCATTGGAGGTGTTGGGCAGGTTGATACCCAGCTCCTTGGCGCCCTGCAGCGCCAGGTTGAGGTCTTTCTGGTGCAGGCTGATACGGAAGCCCGGGTCGAAGGTGCCCTTGATCATGCGTTCGGCGTGCACTTCGAGAATCTTCGAGGAGGCGAAACCGCCCATCAGCGCCTCACGCACCTTGGCCGGGTCTGCGCCGTTCTTGGCGGCGAACAGCAGCGCTTCGCTGACGGCCTGGATGTTCAGGGCGACGATGATCTGGTTGGCCACCTTGGCGGTCTGGCCATCGCCATTGCCACCGACGCGCGTGATGTTCTTGCCCATGGCTTCGAACAGCGGCAGGGCGCGCTCGAAGGCTTTCGGGCAGCCGCCGACCATGATGCTCAGGGTTGCGGCCTTGGCGCCGACTTCACCGCCGGACACCGGGGCGTCCAGGTAGGCGGCGCCGGTGGCCTTGATTTTCTCGGCGAAGGCCTTGGTGGCGGTGGGGGAGATCGAGCTCATGTCGATCACCACCTTGTTCGGGCCGACACCTTCACCGACGCCATTCTCACCGAACAGCACGCTCTCGACCTGCGGGGTGTCGGGCACCATCACGATGATGAACTCGGCTTCCTGCGCCACCTCTTTAGGGTTGGCCAGGGCCACGGCGCCTGCGGCGATCAGGTCGGCGGGGGCGGCATCGTGGTGGGTGGAAACGAACAGGCTGTGACCTGCCTTTTGCAGGTTCTGGGCCATGGGCTTGCCCATGATGCCGGTGCCGATGAAACCGATTTTAGCCATGAGAATGTGCCTCTCTTGTTATAGGACGCGCGGATCCTGTGGGAGCGGGCTTGTCCCGCGATGGCGGTGGTGGGCTCACCGCCGCTATCGCGGGACAAGCCCTACTCCCCCAGGGAGCGACTGTGTTCGTTAGATCGCGTTATGGGTTTTCAGCCAGGCGAGCCCGGCCTCGGTGGTGGTCTTGGGCTTGTACTCCGCGCCCACCCAGCCCTGGTAGCCGATGCGGTCCAGGTGCTCGAACAGGAAGCGGTAGTTGATCTCGCCAGTGCCTGGCTCGTGACGACCAGGGTTGTCGGCGAGCTGGATGTGATTGATCTGCTTGAGGTGGGTTTCCATGGTCCGGGCCAGGTCACCTTCCATGATCTGCATGTGATAGATGTCGTACTGCAGGAACAGGTTGGCACTGCCCACCTCGGCCTGGATCTCCAGGGCCTGGGCGGTGGTGTTCAGGTAGAAACCGGGGATGTCGCGAGTGTTGATCATTTCCATGACCAGGCGGATCCCGGCGGCTTCGAGCTTGTCGGCGGCGTACTTGAGATTGTCGACGAAGGTCTTGCGCACATCGGCGCACTGCAGGCCTTGCGGACGGATACCGGCCAGGGCATTGACCTGTTTGTTGCCCAGCACCTTGGCGTATTCGATGGCCTTGTCGACGCCGGCGCGGAACTCTTCGACGCGGTCGGGGTGGCAGGTGATGCCGCGTTCACCTTTGGCCCAGTCGCCTGCAGGCAGATTGAAGAGCACCTGGGTGAGGCCGTGGGCATCGAGCTGCTGTTTGATCTCGCTGGCGCTGAAATCGTACGGGAAGAGGTATTCGACACCGCTGAAGCCCGCGTCGGCGGCGGCCTTGAAGCGGGCCAGGAAATCCTGTTCGGTGAACAGCATGGACAGGTTGGCAGCGAAGCGAGGCATGGTTGTCTCCTTGCAGATGAAAGCCCCCGGCAGCCTGCGCGGGGGCGTCGGCAATCAGTCGAGCAGCGAGATGGCGGTCGGCGCGTCGTTGCCGACCAGTGCGAGGTCTTCGAACTCGTTGACCGCGTTGATCTCGGTACCCATGGAAATGTTGGTGACGCGCTCGAGAATCACCTCGACCACCACTGGCACGCGGAACTCTTCGGCCATTTTCTGCGCCTTGAGCAGGGCAGGGGCGATCTCGCCCGGCTCGAACACGCGCAGCGCCTTGCAACCCAGGCCTTCGACCACGGCGACGTGATCCACGCCGTAGCTGCCGGCTTCGCTGGAGTTGATGTTCTCGAACGCCAGTTGTACACAGTAATCCATGTCGAAGCCACGCTGGGCCTGGCGGATCAGGCCGAGGTAGGCGTTGTTCACCAGCACATGGACGTAGGGCAGGTTGAACTGCGCACCGACCGCCAGTTCCTCGATCATGAACTGGAAGTCGTAGTCACCCGACAGCGCGACCACCTTGCGTTTCGGGTCGGCCTTGACCACGCCCAGCGCTGCCGGGATGGTCCAACCCAGCGGGCCGGCCTGGCCACAGTTGATCCAGTGGCGCGGCTTGTACACGTGCAGGAACTGCGCGCCGGCAATCTGCGACAGGCCGATGGTGCTGACGTAGCAGGTGTCCTTGCCGAATACCTGGTTCATCTCTTCGTACACGCGCTGCGGCTTGACCGGCACGTTGTCGAAGTGGGTCTTGCGCTGCAGGCTCGACTTGCGCTCCTGGCAGTCTTCCAGCCAGGCCTTGCGGCACTTGAGCTTGCCGGCGGCTTTCCATTCGCGGGCCACTTCCAGGAAGGCGTCCAGCGCGGCACCGGCGTCGGAGACGATGCCCAGGTCCGGGGTGAACACACGACCGATCTGGGTCGGTTCGATGTCGACGTGCACGAACTTGCGGCCTTCGGTGTAGACATCGACCGAGCCGGTGTGACGGTTGGCCCAGCGGTTGCCGATGCCGAACACCAGGTCGGACTTGAGCAGCGTGGCGTTGCCGTAGCGGTGCGAAGTCTGCAGGCCGACCATGCCGACCATCAGTTCGTGGTCGTCAGGGATGGTGCCCCAGCCCATCAGGGTCGGGATCACTGGCACGCCGGTCAGTTCAGCGAACTCGACCAGCTTGTCGCTGGCGTCGGCGTTGATGATGCCGCCACCTGCGACCAGCAGCGGACGTTCGGCGTCATTGAGCAGGGCCAGGGCTTTCTCGGCCTGGATGCGCGTGGCCGAAGGCTTGTGTACCGGCAGTGGCGCGTAGGCGTCGATGTCGAATTCGATCTCGGCCATCTGTACGTCAAACGGCAGGTCGATCAGTACTGGGCCTGGGCGGCCGGTGCGCATTTCGTAGAAGGCTTTCTGGAAGGCATAGGGCACCTGGCCCGGCTCCAGCACGGTGGTGGCCCACTTGGTCACCGGCTTGACGATGCTGGTGATGTCGACGGCCTGGAAGTCTTCCTTGTGCAGACGGGCGCGGGGGGCCTGGCCGGTGATGCACAGGATCGGGATGGAGTCGGCCGAGGCGCTGTACAGGCCGGTGACCATGTCGGTGCCGGCTGGCCCGGAGGTGCCGATGCACACACCGATGTTGCCCGGGTTGGCGCGGGTGTAGCCCTCGGCCATGTGCGAGGCACCTTCGACGTGGCGAGCGAGGACGTGATCGATGCCGCCGACTTTCTTCAGGGCCGAGTACAGCGGGTTGATGGCAGCCCCGGGAATGCCGAATGCCGTCTCTACGCCTTCACGGCGCATGACCAGAACGGCTGCATCGATTGCTCTCATTTTGCTCATGATTTGTGCCTCATCGATTTTGTAATTGTATACAACCTACTTTGCTCCAAAGTGTATTCACGCTCTGAGCTTCAGGTCAATGTATTTTCATCGGGTAGATTGGCTTTCGCTGGAAACCCCACAGAAAAGGCGCTCTATCTGATTGAGTACGATCGTTCAAAAATATTGTATACAAAAAATCTTTCTGTTGTGTTCTATTTGCTTATCGGTTTTCAACTGCCCCTCAGGGCTTCTCACAACAAGAAGAGGACCTTTCCATGAACGCAATGACGCTCAACGTCGCCAACACCTTGGTCGCCGCTGCCCTTGCCGCTGGGCGCAAGATCGACGCCGCACCGCTGACGGTGGCGGTGCTGGATGCCGGCGGCCATCTGCTGGCCTTGCAACGCGAGGACGGCGCCAGTCTGTTACGTCCGCAGGTGGCCATGGGCAAGGCCTGGGGGGCTGTGGCCCTGGGCAAGGGGTCACGCCTGCTGGCGCTGGATGCGCAGCAGCGACCGGCGTTTTTCGCGGCGTTGAACGGCTTGGGCGAGCGGTCGGTGGTGCCCGCGCCAGGTGGGGTGCTGATCCGGGATCAGGCGGGAAAAGTGCTGGGTGCGGTGGGGGTCAGCGGGGACACGTCGGACATCGACGAGCAGTGCGCAATCACTGCCATCGAGGCGCTGGGGCTTACGGCTGATGCTGGCGTGGCTGTCTGATACAGCGTTGGCCTGCGCTCCCGCCAGGGCCAGTCGGCCACGGGTGGGAGCGGTGTACGCCGACCGTCAGGCCGCCTCGGGCTCACACCCCTTGAGCACCAGGCGGATGATGGTTTCGGCGGCGGCGTCGTAATCGCTGTCGGCGAGCTTTGCCTTGCCGGTCACCACGGCAATCTGCCAATCGAAGTCGGCGTAGGTTTGCGTGGCCGCCCAGATGCTGAACATCAGGTGATGCGGATCGACCGGGGCGATCTGGCCGCGCTCGATCCAGCGCTGGATGCACTCGATGTTGTGTCGTGCCTGCTCGTTGAGCTGCTCGACCTGCCCAGGCGACAGGTGCGGGGCGCCGTGCATGATCTCGCTGGCGAACACCTTGGAGGCATGTGGCAGGTCGCGGGAGATGCGGATCTTCGAGCGGATGTAGCCGCTGAGCACCTCTTTGGGGTCGCCGTCGGCGTTGAACGGCGTGGACGCCTGCATGATCGGCGCGATGATGCTCTCGAGCACCTCGCGGTAGAGGTTTTCCTTCGACTTGAAGTAGTAGTAGACGTTCGGCTTGGGCAGCCCGGCCTTGGCAGCGATATCGCTGGTCTTGGTGGCGGCGAAGCCTTTGTCGGCGAATTCCTCGCTGGCCGCGCGCAGGATCAGTTCCTTGTTGCGCTCGCGAATCGTGCTCATGGTGTCTGAATCTTCCTGTGACTGGCCGCCTCTAATAGCGATCGGGCATGGTAGCACCGGCCCGGAGAACGGCTCAAGGCGACGGCATTGGGCTAGAATCGGTCCTTTGCAATCATTGGAAACACAACGACATGGCAGGAAGCAGCTTACTGGTGTTGATCGACGACATCGCCACGGTGCTGGACGATGTTTCGCTGATGACCAAGGTCGCGGCGAAGAAGACCGCAGGTGTGCTGGGCGATGACCTGGCGCTCAACGCCCAACAGGTCACCGGGGTACGGGCCGAACGGGAGATTCCGGTGGTCTGGGCGGTGGCCAAGGGTTCGCTGCTGAACAAGGCGATCCTGGTGCCGGCGGCCCTGCTCATCAGCGCTTTCATCCCCTGGGCGGTCACGCCGCTGCTGATGCTGGGGGGAGCCTACCTGTGCTTCGAGGGCTTCGAGAAGCTGGCGCACAAGTTCCTGCACAGCCAGGAGGAGGATCAGGCGCAGCACATGGCGCGCAAGGAAGCCGTGGCCGATGTGAATGTCGACCTGGTGGCCTTCGAGAAGGACAAGATCAAGGGCGCGGTGCGCACTGACTTCATCCTCTCCGCCGAAATCATCGCCATCACCCTCGGTACAGTGGCCGATGCGCCGCTGAGCCAGCAGATCATCGTGCTATCAGGCATCGCCGTGGTCATGACGCTGGGTGTGTACGGGCTGGTGGCCGGAATCGTCAAGCTCGATGACCTGGGGCTGTGGCTGACTCGCAATGGCTCGAGCCTGGCGCAAGCGGTCGGTAATGGCATCCTGCGTGCGGCCCCCTACATGATGAAGGGCCTGTCGGTGATCGGCACTGCGGCCATGTTCCTGGTCGGTGGCGGCATTCTCGTGCACGGCATCGCGCCGTTGCACCACGCCATCGAGGCCTTTGCCGACGGCCGTGGCGGGGCACTGACCGGAGCGTTGATCAATGGCGTGCTGGGGGTAGTGGCCGGGGCAGTGGTGCTGGCGGTGGTGAGCGTGGTTGGCAAGTTGTGGCGGGTGGTGCGGCCAGCAGCGTGATCGTCGGTGGGTCTGCTTCGCGGTTTTACCCGCGAAGCAGACCCACCGCTCAGATCAGAAGTGCACCTTGACCAGGAAGCTCATGGTGTTCTGGTCGGTGGTGAAGGCATCGCTGTCCTTGATCCCGTACTTGTCGCTCCAGTAGTCATACTCGATACCGACGTACAGTTGCTTCTCGCCCAGGTGCAAGGCCTTGCCCAGGTCATATTTGACCTGCGGGTTGAAGTGCAGGTTGGCGTGGTAGCTGCCACGGCTGTTCTCGTCGTTGTCCACCACCCAGTCCATGAAACCATCGATCAGCACATCCGATGAGCCCACGGGAATGGTGTAGGACCACACCGGAGTGATCTGCCAGACATGATCACCCGGACGGCTGCCATCGGTGGTGCGGTGGTAGAAGTTCAGCTGGAAATAGTCGAAGCCGGGAATCGCCAGGTCGAAGCCAGGGCCGATCAGGTAGGACTCGGTATCACCCTCGCCGAACTCGTAGGTCATGGCCAGCAGCACATCCTTGACCGGGCCGAACTCCAGCTTCTGGTCGAAGATCTTGCCGAACGACAGGCGTGGGCTGATCTCGCCGTAGTAGGTGTTCGGGCCGTTGTTGGCGTCCTTCTTGCCCTGGTAGAAGATCTTGTCGACGAAGATGAAGTTATCGCCGTACTTCCAGGCATCGGCGTGCTCGAAGGTGACGGTCTGCTGGGTCTCGGGGTTGACCTTGAAGTTCTTGCCCCAGAGGTAGGTCAGGCTGTTGGTCTGCCACTGCAGCAGGTCTTCGGCGAAGCTGGTGCCGCAGGCGAGCAGGCCGCCGGCGAGGATCAGGCTGTTGATGATGCGCATTGCGTGTGTCGCTCCCTTGATTGGATATTGCTGTCAGCGCTCGTGTCGGCGCCTTTCTTGTCTTTCGGGTCAGTTTTTTCGGGTTGGCCACAGCTCTCTGGCAAGTGCTGCGCCAACTTTCCGGGTTGGTCACAACCATCCTGCTCGACGTCGTTCTGAACGGATGAAAAGGGTGTTTCTGGCTGGCAAAACATCGACCAACCGCCCGAATTCATTGACTGAGCGGTCAGTAAACGCGGGCAGGATCCGGCCTGCCCTGAGCGAGGGGGCGCGCAGATTACTGGCTTGCGCGCCGGTCCTCAAGTGCTCCGTCCTGGAGCGCGGTGATACAAAATTGGGCGTTCGGTCAGGTTCTTAGAAATGCACCTTTACCAACGCACTGGCCACGCTCTGGTTGCTCTGTAGATTGCCGCGGCTGTCGATGCCGTACTTGTCCTTCCAATAGCTGTACTCGAAGCCCACATACAACTGCTTGGCGCCCAGGTTGAGGGCCTTGCCCAGGTCGTACTTGACCTGTGGGTTGAAGTGCAGGTTGGCGTGGTAGGTGCCGCGGCGGGTCTGGTCGTTGTCGGTCACCCAGTCCATGTAGCCGTCGATCAGAAGGTCGGAGCGGCCCAGGGGAATGGTGTACGACCAGCCGGGGGTGAACTGCCAGACGTTGTCGCCGGGGCGACTGCCCTCGGTGTTGCGCAGGTAGATGTTGAGGTAGAAATAGTTGAAGCCGGGGATGTCCAGGTCGAACCCTGGGCCGATCAGGTAGGCCGCGTTCAACCCTTCGCCACGCTCGTAGGTCATGGCCAGCAGCACGTCCTTGACCGGGCCGAAGGCCAGCTTGCGGTCGAGGATCTTGCCGAACGACAGGCGCGGGCTGAATTCACCGTAGTAGGTGTTCACACCTTTGCTGGCGTCGGTCTTGCCGTTGTAGAAGATCTTGTCGATGAACAGGAAGGTGTCACCGTACTTCCACTTGTTGGCGTGCTCGAAGGTGATGGTCTGCTGGATGTCCGGGTTGACCTTGAAATCCTTGCCGTAGAGGTAGGTCAGGCTTTCGCCGTGCCATTGCAGCCAGTCGCCCGCGAACGCGGGGAGGGTGGCCAGCAGGCTGCTGCCCAGCAGCAGGGACGAGGTGGTGCGCTTCATGTGCGAATTCCCGTGTTCTTGTTGTTGTTCGAGGTGTCTTCGGCGCGCAGGCGCCCCGGACGGCCCGCTCCCGTGGGCCGCCGGTACTGCGTTTCACTGCTTGGATGAGACGGGCGACCAGGGCGCCGCCCGCTGACTCAGTGCGGGTGACAGGCCTCGTTGTGGGCCGCGCGTTCGGCGCCCCCGAGGATGTTGAACAGCACGTTCAGCACCAGAGCGCTGAGCGTGGCCATGGCGATGCCGCTGTGGGTGATGGGCTCCATCCACTGCGGCATCTGCGCAAAGAACTCCGGACGCACCACAGGGATCAGACCGAAGCCCACGCTGACCGCGACCAGCAACTGATTGCGCCGGTCACTGATGTCGGCTTCCTGGAGGATCTTGATGCCGGTGGCGGTGACCATGCCGAACATGGCAATGGAGGCGCCGCCCAGTACCGCAGGCGGAATCGAGGCGATCAGGAAGGCCGCCTTGGGCAGCAGGCTGAGCAGGATCAGCAGGGCGCCGGCAACCACCGTGACATAGCGGCAGCGCACCCCGGTCATCTGCACCAGGCCGATGTTCTGGGCGAAGGAGGAGTGGGTGAAGGTATTGAAGAAACCGGCCACGAACGAGGCGCCGGCATCGCACAGCAGGCCGCGACGCAGCATGCCGGGTGTCACTTCGCGGTCGGTCACCTTGCCCAGGGCCAGGAACATGCCGGTGGACTCGACGAAGATGATCACCACCACCAGGCACATCGACAGGATCGGCGCGAGGCTGAAGGTCGGCATGCCGAAGTGCAGCGGTGTGACCACCTGCAGCCACGGCGCTTCGTTCAGGCCCGACAGGTCGACCATGCCGATGGAACCGGCCAGCACATAACCCAGGCCCATGCCCACCAGCACCGACACGTTGACCCAGAAGCCACGCATGAAGCGATTGATCAGCAGGATCACGGCCAGCACCAGGCCTGCGACCATCAGGTAGATCGGCGAGCCGAAGGTTTCCGCCTGCTGCCCGCCGCCAGCCCAGTTGACCGCGACCGGGAACAGCGACAAACCGATGGAGGTGATCACGGTGCCTGTGACCAATGGCGGGAAGAAGCGCACCACCTTGGACATGAACGGCGCGATCAGCATGCCGAAGAGCCCGGCAGCGATGGTCGCGCCGAAGATCCCCTGCAAGCCCACGCCGGGCATGCCGGCCATGGCCACCATGCTGCCGACGGCGGCGAAGCTTGCGCCCATCATCACCGGCATGCGGATGCCCACCGGGCCGATGCCGAACGACTGGATGATGGTGGCGACGCCGGCCACGAGCAGGTCGGCGTTGATCAGGAAAGCGACTTCTTCACGGGACAGCCCGGCGGCCTGGCCGATGATCAGCGGTACGGCGATGGCGCCGCCGTACATCAGCAGGACATGTTGCAGGCCCACCAGGATCAGTTGGAACAGGGGCAGGGGCTGTCGTGGCGGCGCAACGGGGATGTACGCCTTGGGTGACTCGGACATGCAGCACCTCGAGTTTTGTTTTTATTCTCGGATCCAAGCGGGCAGCTCCAGGCGGCAGGCGCTTCGGTTGAAGGACCTGGGGTTCCCGGATGGAGCCGCACGCTCGATGCTTGCTTGTTACGGTGTTTCATTGGAAGCGAGGCCGGCAGGACCGGCCTCTTCGCGGGCAAGCCCGCTCCCACAAACAGGCAGTGGGGTGTCAGTTGACCGGGGCGCCCTTGGCGATCCAGTCGCCGACCAGCTTGCGTTCCTCGACGGTCATCTGGGTGATGTTGCCCAGCGGCATGATCTGGCTGGCCACGGCCTGCGCCTGGATGCGTGCGGCCTGGGCCTGGATCTGCTGCGGGGTGTCGAACATCACGCCGCCCGGGGCGGTGCTGAACAATGGGCTGGTCGGTTTCGACGAGTGGCACACGGTGCAGCGTTCCTGGATGACGTTGTGGATCTTCTCGAAGTTGCCGGGCGCCGCCTGGGCCGTGGCCTGGGCCGGAGCTTCGGCAGGTGCCTGGGCAGCCTTGGCCGCTTCCTCGGCGCGTAGCTCGGCAGCGGTCTTACCGCCGACCGCGGTGGCTGGCAACGGCTGGTACTCGATCTTCGCGGCAGCCTGCTCGGGCGAGGTCGGCAGCGGCTTGGGACCGGTCACATAGGCCAGGCAGATCATCGCCAGGGCACCCACGGGCAGGGTCCAGGCGTACTTGTTGCTGTCGTGGCGGGTGTTGAAATAGTGACGGATCAGTACCGCAGCCACTGCGATCCCGGCCAGGATCAGCCAGTTGTACTGGCTGCCGTAGGTGCTCGGGAAGTGGTTGCTGATCATGATGAACAGCACCGGCAGGGTGAAGTAGTTGTTGTGTCGCGAGCGCAGCAGGCCCTTGGCCGGCAGTACCGGATCAGGGGTCTGGTTGTTCTCGATCGCCGCCACCAGCTGGCGCTGGGCCGGCATGATGATGCGGAACACGTTGCCGACCATGATGGTGCCGATGATCGCGCCGGTGTGCAGGTACGCGCCACGACCGCTGAACACCAGGCTGAAGCCCCAGCACGCGGCGATGATCAGCACGAACAGCACGGCGCCAAGCAGGGCAGGGCGCTTGCCCAGCGGTGAGTCGCAGAGGAAGTCGTAGACGAACCAGCCGACGATCAGCGAACCGATGCCGATGGCCACGCCTTCTGCGCCGCTCAGGGTGCTGCCCGGTGCCAGCAGGTACAGGGTTGGGTTCCAGTAGAACACCACGCACAGCAAGGCGATCCCGGACATCCAGGTGAAGTAGGCTTCCCATTTGAACCAGTGCAGGTTCTCGGGCATTTTCGGTGGTGCGAGCTTGTATTTCTCCAGGTGGTAGATACCACCGCCATGGATGGCCCAGAGGTCACCTGACAACCCATCGCGCGGGTTGCTTCGATTCAGGTGGTTCTCCAGCCAGACGAAGTAGAACGATGCACCGATCCAGGCCACGCCGGTGATCATGTGAACCCAGCGAATGCTCAGGTTCAGCCATTCGTGAAGGTGTGCTTCCACAGTATGTACCTCTGCCGATCACCGACGGGCCGAGACCCGGGATGACCGACCTTTTCTTATTGGTGGGGATTGAGGATCAACATCTGTTCCTCGGTGAAGTAATGCTCGTCGCAGTTGTTGCCGGAACCACTGCGATCAACCACCAGGAAGTCATCCCGCTTTTCGATCGTCAGCACCGGGTGGTGCCAGACGCCGCGATGGTAATTAACGCCCTGCCTGCCGTTGCTGCGGAAGGCTCGGACCAAACCTGATACAGGTGCATCGCCAACTGGCGCGACCACGATCAGAAAGGGGTTGCCGAGCAGCGGGATGAAAGCCTGGCTGCCCAGCGGATGGCGCTCCAGCATGCGTACGGTCAGCGGCATCTCCAGCGCGTCGGCGCGGAAGATGCTGATGATCGCCTTGTCTTCCGGCTCGGCGGTCTCGACCGTGGCGAGCTTGTGGAAGCGCATGGTCGAGCCGTTGTTGATCATGAAGTGGTCGCTGCCATCGGTTTCGATCACGTCACCGAACGGGGCGAAGGCTTCTTTGGTCAGGGGCTCGATCATCAGGGTACGCATGCGGTTATCTCTTCTGTATTCGTTATCGGTATGTAGGGCGGACCTCGTTCGGGCAGGCCCTGGGTGCGGTCGCGTCACGCACTCGGGCCAGTCCCGGGGTTGGTCCTCAAAGCTGCAGCAGGCGGAACAGGGCGATCAGGTTGATCTGCGCCAGGGCTTCCTTGAACTCGGCATCGATGTCGTTGTGGATGCGCTTTTCGAAGGAGGCCAGGATCTGGTGCCGGTTGCTGCCCTTGACCGCCATGATGAACGGAAACTGGAATTTTGCCTTGTAGGCGTCGTTGAGTTCGGTGAAACGTGCGAACTCTTCGGCAGTGCACTGGTGAATGCCGGCGCCGGCCTGTTCGTTGGTGCTCGATTCGGTCAGTTCGCCCTGCACCGCCGCCTTGCCGGCCAGGTCCGGGTGAGCGTTGATCAGCGCCAGTTGCTCGGCGTGGCTGGCGCTGAGCAGGATGTCGCTCATGCGCTGGTGCAGTACCTCGATCTCGTCCAGCTCGCTCAGGTTGCCCAGTGCGTAGGCTTTTTCGGCGACCCACGGCGAGTGCTCGTAGATGTCGGCGAAGGCCGCGACGAAGGCGTCGCGGTCAAGGGCCGAGGGCTTGAGGGTATTGAAAGCGGTCATCAGGCGTTCTCTTTCTTGTACGGATGGGTGGCGTGCCAATGGCGGGCGATATCCACGCGACGGGCGAACCAGACCTGCTCGTGGCTCTTGGCGTATTCGACGAAGCGCTTGAGCGCGGCCAGGCGCGCGGGGCGACCGACCAGGCGGCAGTGCAGGCCGATGGAGAGCATCTTCGGCGCTTCGGCGCCTTCTTCGTAGAGCACGTCGAAGGCGTCCTTGAGGTACTGGAAGAACTGCTCGCCGCAGTTGAAACCCTGCACCTGGGTGAAGCGCATGTCATTGGTGTCCAGGGTGTAGGGGATCACCAGGTGCGGCTTGTCGGTGGGGTTGTTTGCTTCCCAGTAGGGCAGGTCGTCGTCGTAGGTGTCGCTGTCATAGAGGAAGCCACCTTCCTCCATCACCAGGCGCCGGGTGTTCGGGCCGGTGCGGCCGGTGTACCAGCCCAGCGGGCGCTCGCCGGTCAGCTCGGTGAGGATGCGGATGGCTTCGAGCATGTGCTCGCGCTCCTGCGCTTCGTCCATGTACTGGTAGTCGATCCAGCGGTAGCCGTGGCTGCAGATCTCATGGCCGGCCTCGACCATGGCGCGGATCACGTCCGGGTGGCGCTGGGCGGCCATGGCCACGGCAAAGATGGTCAGCGGTACGCCGGTGTCCTTGAACAGCTTGAGCAGGCGCCACACCCCGGCGCGGCTGCCGTATTCGTAGAGCGACTCCATGCTCATGTTGCGCACGCCCTGCAGCGGCTGGGCAGCCACCATTTCAGAGAGGAAGGCTTCGGACTCCTTGTCACCGTGCAGGATGTTGCGCTCGCCACCTTCTTCGTAGTTGAGCACGAAAGACAGGGCAATGCGGGCGTTGCCCGGCCATTGCGGGTGAGGTGGGTTGTTGCCGTAACCGATCAGGTCGCGAGGGTAGTCAGCGCTCACTGCAGTCTTCCTTATGTTCGTAGGTGCGGGTGGTGGGCGGACCGCGGCGGGTTGTCGCACGCACCGGATGGGGTGATTGTATACAACTTATTTGTCCATTTGTAAGCCCGTTTTTCCGCATTTCTTCCCACTTGTCGCCTCAACCCCAGGCTGGAAAAGCACTGCAAGAAACCTGCCTGATCGGTCAGATAATATCTCGGCCTGCTGCACAGGCCCTGTATTTGCGACTGATGTCCATGCTCGGAAGGCCTGCCATGAGCGGTGCGCAGGGAAGTTCAAAAAATTGTGTACAATCTGAATCGAAAGTGTCTTAATGAGCCCATTCCGGCATTTCGTCAGCCTCGTGTTGGTGCATGCCGTGTATTTTCTGCCCATGCAAACGACAAGAGGCGACAAGCAAATGGGACGTTTGACCACACACGTACTGGATGCCGCTCACGGCTGCCCGGGCAGCTCGATCAAGGTCGAGCTGTACCGTGTCGAAGGCCAGCAACTGGAGCTGGTGAACAGTGCACTGACCAACAGCGATGGCCGCGTCGATGCGCCTTTGTTGCAGGGCGATGACTACCGTACCGGTGTCTACCAGTTGCAGTTCGGTGCCGGGGACTACTACCGGGCCAAGGGTGTTGCACTGCCTGACCAGGCGTTTCTCGATGTCGTGGTGCTGCGCTTCGGCATCGATGAAGGGCAGGAGCACTACCACGTGCCGCTGCTGATCTCGCCGTACAGTTATTCGACCTATCGCGGGAGCTAGTTGGTCGCTAGAAGAATCTTCGTAGGTCCTTGCCCGCTATCACACTGGCGGGCTTTTTTCATTCTGTAGCAATTGTCCGAAACCCCGCCCGATCCCCCAGTCCCGCATCCCTTCGTTATTCCAGGCACGAAAACGTATCAGCGTTCGTCGCAAAGCACTGAGTGGCGCATTGATGGCGTGGTTCTGCTCTTGTATCCTGCGCACCCTTTCGCAGTGATGCGATCAGTTCTCAAGTGACGGATTACTTGCATGTCCCTCTTCCTCCGTGCGCTGGCAACCGGCTTTGCGCTCCTGCCGCTGCTTGCCAGTGCCGCCCCCTTCCAGTCTCCCGGCGACCGCGACCTGATCCGTGACCGTCAGGAAAACCTTCTGCAAGAGCAGCGCAAGCGCCTTGAGGAACTGCAGCAATTGCCCGGCAAGCAGGCCCCTCAGGCTCCTGTGGCGCCCTCGGAGCAAGGGCGCTGCTTCCAGATCCGCAGCGTCGAGCTGCAAGGTGCGACCCTGCTCAGCGAGCGGCAGCGCCAGGCACTGGTGGAGGGCTATGAAGGTAAGTGCCTGCAGGTCGGCGAGCTCAACGGCCTGCTCAAGCGCATCACCGACCACTACATCGACCGCGGCTACCTGACCACCCGTGCCTACCTGCCGCAGCAGGACCTGGGTTCGGGCATCCTGCAGATCATCATCGTCGAAGGGCGCCTGGAAGGCCTGGACAGCTCGGCGCTCGCCAGCCCACGGGAAATGGCCATGACCTTCCCCGGCCAGGTCTCCGAAGTGCTCAACCTGCGCGACATGGAGCAGATGGTCGACCAGCTTGGTCGCTTGCCGTCGCGTCAGGTCGAAGTCGAGCTGGTGCCAGGCCAGGAAGTCGGCGGTAGCCGCGTGCAGCTCAAGGGCCAGCGTGACAAGCCCTGGCGGGTCTCGGCCAGCCGCCACAACAATGGTGATGCCAGCAGCGGCGAGCAACAGATGAACCTGGGCCTGGAGTGGGACAGCCCGTTGGGCCTGGCCGATCAGCTGAGCCTCAGGGGCGGGCGTGATGTGGTCAGCGACCACTGGCGCCATTCCGACAGCCATGGCCTGAACTACAGCCTGCCGTGGGGCTGGTGGACCTTCAACTACAGCTACAACCACAACTACTACCGCACCCGCGACACCTCCAGCGGCTTTCCCTTCAAGCTCGACGGCGACAACAGCGTGCACCAGTTCCAGGCCGAACGGGTGATCCACCGCGACAGCCTGAGCAAGACGGCGGTGAACATCGGCGTGAGCCACCTGCGCGCGCGCAACTACCTTGACGACACCCTGATCGATGTCTCCAGCACCCGCATCACCGAGCGTCAGCTTGGCGTCAACCACGGCCGACGCATCGGCAACGCCTTCGTCAACCTCGATGCCGGCTGGCAGCAGGGCATCGGCGCGCTCGACGCCCAGGGCGCAGGCGACCCCCATGGCAACGAACCGGTGTCGCGCTACAACAAGTACACCCTGACCCTGAGCTACCTGCAGCCGTTCCAGCTGTGGGGCGAACAGTTCAGCTTCGACAGCCTGGCCACCGGCCAGCGCAGCGAGGACGCGCTCTACAGTGCGCAGCGCATCAGTGTCGGCGGGCTGACCTCGGTGCGTGGCTTCAAGGATCAGACCCTCACCGGCGACAGCGGCGGCTACTGGCGCAACCAGTTGCGCTGGCGTCGGCCGGTCACCTGGGCAGCCCTGCAGCCCTGGTTGCGCGAATACGGCATGGCGTTCGCCTACGATGCCGGTGTGATCAAGGGCCAGCATGGCAACGGCAAGGACCATGGGCGCCTGAGTGGCAATGCCCTGGAATTCAACGTCCGCGGCCAGTACTTCGCTGCCAGCGCAACCTTTGCCCGTTCGCTGGAGCGGCCCGATGCGGTGACCCGCCGCGAGCACCCGATCTATTTCCGCGTCGACGCCTTCTTCTGAGCGTCGGCCCTACCCATTACCCGTGACATCGCTGCCCCTTGCGGGGCAGGCCGGCAACTGGCCTGAGCTGCGACTGGAGTTTGTTCGACATGGATATCCGCACCCCACTGAACCAGTGCATCGCCCTGATCGTCGCTGGCGTGATGTTCCTCAACCCCATCGTCAGCACGGCTGCACAGCTGACCGTCGATGCAGCGGCCAATGCCAACACCAGCATCAACCAGGCCGGCAACGGGGTGCCGATCGTCAATATCGCCACCCCCAACGGCAGCGGCCTGTCGAGCAACACCTTCCGCGACTACAACGTCGGCAGCAACGGGTTGATTCTCAACAACGCCACCGGCAAGACCCAGTCGACTCAACTGGGCGGCATCATCGTCGGCAACCCCAATCTCAGGGGGCAGGCGGCCCAGGTGATCCTCAACCAGGTCACTGGCGGCAACCGCAGTAACCTGCAGGGCTACACCGAGGTGGCCGGGCAGTCGGCACGGGTCATCGTCGCCAACCCCCACGGCATCACCTGCAATGGCTGCGGCTTCATCAACACGCCACGGGCGACCCTCACCACCGGCAAGCCGATCATGGACGGCGAGCGCCTGGACCGCTTCCAGGTCGATGGCGGCGACATCGCCATCGAGGGCGATGCCCTCAACGCCACCAATCTCGACCAGTTCGACCTGATCACCCGCAGTGCCAAGCTCAATACCGAGCTGCATGCCAAGCAACTGAACATCGTCACCGGGCGCAACGACGTCCAGGCCGACACCCTGCAAGCCACCCCGCGTGCCGACGACGGCAGCGAAAAGCCCCTGCTGGCCATCGACAGCTCGGCGCTGGGCGGCATGTACGCCAACACCATCCGCCTGGTCGGCACCGAGCAGGGCGTGGGCGTCAAGCTGGCCGGCAACATGGCCGCCACCACCGGCGATATCCAGGTGGATGCCAACGGCAAGGTGACGCTTGCGCAGACCTCCAGCGCCGGCGACCTGAAGATTGCCGCACAAAGCGCCGAGCTGACCGGCAAGACCTACACCGCCGGCAGCGCCACCGTACGTGTGCGCGACGATGTGAGCGTCGGCCAGAGCCTCGCCGCCAAGGGCAGCATCAGCGTGCAGGGCGCGCGGATCGACAACCAGGGCATCATCGAAGCCGGCGTGGAGCCAGACAACAGCCGCAACGCCCAGGGCGACGTGACCCTCAAGGGCCAGACCCTGCACAACCGCGGTAGCGTGGTCGCCAACCGCAACCTCGAGATCGACAGCAGCGCCAAGCTCGACAACCAGGGTGGCAGCCTCAAGGGCCGCACCACCACGCTGACCGCAGGCTTGCTGGACAACCGCAAAGGCCAGGTGCTGGCCGACGACACCCTGAAAGCCAAGGGCGGTGCGATCGACAACCGTGAGCAAGGCCTGCTGCAAGGCAAGGGCCAGGCCGTGGTGGATATCACCGGCAACCTCGACAACCGTGGCGGCCGCGTGGTCGGCCAGGGGGATCTGCAGGTCAGCGCCGCCCGGGTGGACAACCGCGCCAACGGTCTGATCGGCAGTGACCAGCAGGCCAGGCTGACCACCCGCGCGCTGCTGGACAACCAGGACGGCGGCAAGCTCAAGGCCGATCGCCTCGACATCACCACCGCCGGGCTGCTCAACAGCGGCGGGCAGTTGCTGGGCGGCGACGTGCTGATCGTCGCCAGCGCCGACATCGACAACCGCCTCGGCCTGATCTCGGCCAAGCGTCTGCTCGATCTCAAAGCCGTGGGCCTGGACAACAGCGGCAAGGGCAACCTGCTCAGCGACGGCACCCTGGCCGTCAAAGTGGCCACCCTGAACAACCGCGACAACGGCATGCTGTCGAGCGTCGGCGACCTCGCCTTGCACGGCGAAAGCCTCGACAACCGTGGCGGTCTGGTGCTTGCCGACCGCTCTCTGACCGTCACCGGCGGGGACTTCGACAACCGCGACAAGGGCGTAGCCACCACCAAGGGCAAGGCCCACATCGAAGTTGCCAGCCTCGCCAACAGCGATGCCGGTCACCTGCAGAGCGATGGCCGCCTCGAGCTGATCGCCGCTAAGGTCGACAATCAACGCCTGGGCAACATCACCGCCAAAGGTGACCTCGAAGCCCACCTGGGCACCTTGAACCAGCAGGGCGGCAGGCTGACCAGTCTGGGTAGCTTGCTGCTCACCGCCAATACCATCGACAACCAGAACGGCGGCGGGATCGGCGCGACCAGCCTGGTCGACATCCGCGCGGCGCGCGTGCTCAACCAGCAGGGTGAGATCTCCAGCGCAGGCAAGGTCGTGCTCGACGCCAGCGAGCTGCTGGACAACCAGGCGGGCAAGGTCATTGGCGACCGTGGCCTGACCCTGACCGTCCAGCGCCTGCTGAACCAGAACAAGGGCCTGCTCAGCGGCTACGACAGCCTGAGCGTGAAAGGCACCGAACTGCTCAACAACGGCGGCCGGTTGAGCAGCCACACGCATATCGAGCTGGCCCTGGACGGCCTGTTGGACAACAGCGACGCCGGGCTCATCGTCAGTGACGGCACCCTCACGCTGAACGCCGGCACGTTGCGTAACCGCCAGGGCGGCAAGGTCTCGGCAATCGCTGCCATGGGCCTGACCAGCCAAGGGCTGCTGGATAACCAGGGCGGCATTCTGGTGACCGATGCCGGGCTGGTGCTTGACGCCGCCCGCCTGGACAACAGCCAGGGCGGCGCCATCAGTGCAGCTGGCCATGCCCAGTTGCGCAGCGGCGCCATCGACAACAGCGCCAAGGGCAACATCGGTGCCGGCAGCCTGCTGCTGGTCGCCACCCAGCTCGACAACAGCGCCCGTGGCCGCATCAGTGCCTCCGGCCAGATCGATGCGACGCTGACCGGCCTCGACCAGCATGACCACGGGCAACTGGTCAGCGGGACCGGCATCGATCTCGACCTGCAGCACGGCCAGTTGGTGAACCGCGACGGTGGCTTGCTGCGCTCGCCAGGCAGCCTGCTGTTGCGCCAGATCGGCGCGGTGGACAACCGCAACGGCGCAGAGATTTCCAGCGACCACGGCTTCAGCCTGATCGCCGACCGCCTCGACAACCGTGGCGGACGCCTGATCAGCGCCCAGGACCTGACCCTGCGCATTGCCGGTGTTCTGGACAACAGCCTCAAGGGCGTGTTGTCGGCTAGCCACGATCTCGACGTCGAGGCTGCCAGCCTCGATAACTTCAGTGGCGGCACCCTGGCCAGCGGCAAGGCCCTCAAGGCCGTGATCGACGGCCAACTCGACAACCACGACCAGGGCATCCTTTCTGCCGCCGCAGCGCTGACCGTCACCAGTGCAGGCGTGCTCAACAGCGAGCGTGGCGTGATGTCGGGCAACACCGGCCTGACCGTCACGACCGGACAACTGGACAACCACCAGGGCGGCCAGCTCATCAGCCAGGCGGCGCTGACCGTCACCAGCGATGGCCTCGACAACCGTGGCGGCGCCTTGAGCAGCAAGCAGGCCATGACCCTGACCACGGGCGACGTGCGCAACGGCGCCGATGCCCTTCAGCGCGGCGGTCGCATCCACAGCGATGCCGCGTTGACGCTGGTGGCCGGGCAGGTCGATTCCAGCCAGGGTGGCGAGATCTCCGCCAAGGGCGATCTGCTGCTGCGGGTGAGTGCGTTGATCCAGCGCCAGGGGCGTCTGATCGGTGAGCAGAAACTCGACCTCGACCTCAACGGCGGCGACCTGACCAACCAGGGCGGCCTGATCAGTGCCAATGGCCCGCTGATCATCCAGCGCCTGGGCACGCTCGACAACAGCGCTGGCGAAATCACCAGCCAGCAATCCTTCAGCCTGCTCGCCAAGCGCATCGACAACCAGCAGGGCCGCATCCTCAGCGACGGCCGGCTGACCGTAGAGGCGGCACAGCTGGACAACAGCACCAAAGGCCTGATGTCCGGCGTTCAAGGCTTGCAGGTCACCGGCAGCGAGCTGAACAACAGCGGCGAAGGCACGTTGTCGAGCAAGGACGGCGATCTTGCCGTGACCCTGACCGGCGCCCTCGACAACCGTGACCAGGGTGCTTTGGTCAGCAAGGGCCACCAGCAGATCACGGCGGCCAGCCTGGACAACCGCAAGGGCATCGTCTCCTCGGAGCAGGCGATCACCCTCAGTGTCAGCGACCGGCTCGACAACAGCGGCGGCCTCATTTCCGCCACAGGTGACCTGACGCTCGACCAGGACAGCACCGTCATCGACAACCAGGGCGGGCAGATCAACGGACAGGCGATCAGCGTCGCCGGCAAGCGTCTGGAAAACGCCAAGGGCCAGCTCATCAGCCGCGCGGCGCTCGACCTGACCTTGACCGATGCACTGCTCAATACCGACGGCGCGCGCCTGGTCAGTGGCGCCGACCTGCTGCTCAAGGCCGCGCGTGTCGACAACCAAGGCGGCAAGCTGATCAGTCATGGGTTGCTGCATGTCGATTCGGGCACGCTGGACAACAGCCACGGCGGCAACCTCGCCAGCCAGCAGAACCTGGTGCTGCGCCTGAGCGGCGATCTGCTCAACGGCAACGATGGCCTGCTGTTCAGTGAGCACGGCAAGCTCGATATCCATGCCGTAGCCCTCGACAACCAGGCCGGCACGCTCAAGAGCCAGGGCGATATCGACGTGCGCCTGGACAAGCGCCTGGACAACCGCGGCGGTCGCCTGGAGAGCCAGGCAGGCAACCTCGAACTGCACGCGGCGAGCCTCGACAACAGCGGCAATGGCATGCTCAGCGCGGCCAAAGGCCTGTTCAAGGGCGTCTTCAGCGACCTGTTCGACAACGCTGGCGGTACCACCCAGGCGCAGTCCGTGGACATCGCAGCCGATGCCAAGGTGAACAACCAGGGCGGCTACCTTTCGGCGCAGGGCGGTGATGGCAAGATCGTCACCGCCGATCTCGACAACCGCGGCGGCGGGCTGTACGCCGCCGGATTGCTGCAGGTGCAGGGCCAGCAACTGTTCAACCAGAGCGGCAAGATCGGCGCCGGACGCATCGACTTTGGCCTTAGCGGCGCGCTTTACAACAGCCTCGGCCAGTTGGAAAGCGAGAGCGAGCTGCAACTGCGTGCCAGCGAACTCGACAACCGCAGCGGCAACCTGCGCGCCCTGGGCAAGACCGGCACCAGTCGATTGATCGTCGCGGGCAACCTGCTCAACGACAACGGCGTGCTGGCCACCGCCAACCAGGACCTCGACCTGCAGATCGGTGGCCTGAGCAACAGCGGCGGGCAACTGCTGCACACCGGCCAGGGTAGCTTCGGCCTGGCCTCCGACAAGGTCACCCAGGCTGGCGGCGTGCTGCATACCGATGGCCTGCTGAGCATCGCCGCTGCCAGCTGGACCAACAGCAGCGTGCTGCAAGCGCGGCGCCTGGAACTGGACATCGGTCGCTTCGTCCAGACCGCCAGCGGCAAGCTGCTGGCCGTCGAGAGCCTCAAGGGCCGAGGCGGCGACTGGACCAACCATGGCCTGCTGGCCAGCGATGGCAGCCTGCAACTGGATCTGACCGGCAACTATGACGGCAATGGCCGCCTGAGCAGCCTTGGCGCACTGACGCTGGGCGCCAACGATATCCGCTTGTCCAATAGCGCCAGCCTCGCCGGTGGCGCCGACACCGTGGTGACTGCGCGCAACCTGCTGAGCAACGACGGTCGCCTGACCGCCCTGGGCGGCCTGACGGTGACGGCCGCCAGCCTCGAAAACCGCGGCACCCTGGGTGGCGCTGCGGCGGTGAAGCTGACGGCCAACAGCCTGAGCAACCAGCGCGGCCTGGTGTTCAGCGGCAACGACATGACCTTGCGCGTCGGCAGCCTGAGCAACTACTACGGCGATATCTACAGCCTTGGTGGCCTCGACCTTGCCGGCAACGCCGCTGCCCGCGCGGTGCTGCTGGACAACATCTCCGGCAGCGTGGAAAGCGCCGGCAACATGACCCTGGCGGTGGACACGCTGCTCAACCGCAAGGAGTTCCTCAGCTCGACCAAGAAACTGGTCGCCGGCAACGTCAACGTCTATTCCGACGACCGCTGCAAGGGCAAGGGCTGCGAGCTGTACTTCTCGGCAACGGAAAGCTGGGAAGACGTCATCGACCGCGATACCCCCACTGCCTTCATCACCACCGGCAGCAAGCTGACCTTCGCCGGTGACGCATTCCGCAACCACTACAGCAGCGTTTCGGCGGCGGGTGATATCGCGATCAACACGGCGGTGTTCGAGAACAAGGGCGCCGGTGGAGGCGAGCAGCGCAACCTCACCGCGAGCATGTATACCCGTGATCGCGGCCAGTACAACGCGTTCATCCAGGCCAAGAACCAGTTCAACCAGAACCCTGGCTCGCTGACCCTCGACCAGGTCATGGCCGCTGCGGGGTATCCGCAGTACAGCATCTACGACGTCATCGACAACAGGACGCCGATCGCTGGCGCCGTGGTTGCCCCGGCGGTCGTGCAGTCGGCTGGTGCCGTGACCATCAACGCCACCCAGCGCATCGACAACAGCGTGGTGCGCGTCAATCAGGCTGGAGCCGGTGCCATCGGGGCCCGTGGCGATGCCACGGCTGATCCGCGCCAGGTCCAGACCCAGGTGCGCGCGCTCAACCCGCAGTTGCCGCCTGACCTTGCTCAGCGCCAGGTCAATCCGGTCACGCTGCCCAGCTTCAGCCTGCCGCAAGGCAGCAACGGCCTGTTCCGCATCAGCACCCAGACCGGCCAGGCCGCGATCAGCGGCGATGCCCTGGGCGCCACCGCCGACCATACCCAAGCAGGCAGCGGCACCTTCATCTCGCCGCTGGCCAGCACCACCAATGCCGACAACCGTGCGGCGCAGACGCTGTCCGCCCAAGGCTCGGCTGCGGCCCAAGGCGCCGTCAGCGGCGCCGGTGTGGCGCTGGATGGCCTGGCAGCGGGTGTTCGACTGGTCCAGGGCGTACCTGAGCGCAGCGTGCCGAGTACCTCGCACAAGTACCTGGTGGAGACCAACCCGGCCCTGACCGACCTCAAGCAGTTCCTGAGCTCCGACTACCTGCTTGGCCAGCTCAACGTCAATCCAGACCAGGCCATCAAGCGCCTGGGCGACGGCCTCTACGAACAACGCCTGATCCGCGAAGCCGTGGTGGCCCGCACCGGCCAGCGCTACATCGATGGCATGACCAGCGACGAGACGCTGTTCCGCTACCTGATGGACAACGCCATCGCCAGCAAGGACAAGCTGTCGCTGAGCGTGGGCGTGTCGCTCAGCGCCGAGCAGGTCGCCGCCCTGACCCACGACATCGTCTGGATGGAGCAGGTCGAGGTCAACGGCGAAAAGGTGCTGGCCCCAGTGCTGTACCTGGCCCACGCCAACGGCCGCGTCGCCCCCAACGGCGCGCTGATTCAAGGCCGTGACGTCAACCTGATCAGCGGCGGCGATCTGGTCAACGTCGGCACCCTGCGTGCCACCAACAACCTCGCCGCCAGCGCCACCAACATCAGCAACAGCGGGCTGATCGAAGCAGGCGGACGCCTGGACATGCTCGCCACCGACTCGATCCGCAACGCCCAGGGCGGGATAATCGCCGGTCGTGAAGTGAGCCTGACCGCGCTGACCGGCGATGTGATCAACGAACGCAGCGTCACTCGCCTGGAAGGCCGGGCCGGTGGCGAGCATGTGACCAAGGACCTGGTTGACACTGCAGCACGCATCGAGGCGGCGAACGACCTGACCATCACCGCTGGGCGGGATATCGGCAACGTGGGTGGGGTGCTCAAGGCGGGCGGCGATATCAGGCTGGATGCTGGTCGCGACCTGTCCATCGTCAGCCAGGAAGGCGTCGACAGCCACGAGTATCAACGCCGCCGTGTCAGCGGCCACGACACCAGCATCACCCAGTACGGCAGCGAAATCAGCGCAGGCGGCAACCTCACCGCCACGGCAGGCCAGGACCTGAGCATCGTCGCCAGCGAAGTCGAGGCACGCCGCGACCTGGCCCTGCAGGCCGGCCGCGACGTGACCCTGGCTGCTGCGGCGAACGAGGAACACAGCTACGCCAAGGGCAAGAAGGGCAAGACCAAGTACGAGCGGCAGGAGGATGACGTCGAGCAGCAGTCTGCCGTGGTGAAGGCCGGTGGCGACCTGGCCATCGACGCCGGGCGTGACCTGCGCCTGGTGGCGAGCAAAGTCAGCGCTGGCGGGGAAGCCTACCTGGTGGCGGGCGACAAGCTGGAACTGCTGGCGGCCAACGACAGCCAGTACTCGCTGTACGACATGAGCAAGAAAGGCGGCTGGGGCAGCAAGCAGACCCAGCGCGACGAAGTCACCGACGTCAAGGCGGTGGGCAGCGAAGTCAGCAGCGGTGGTGATCTGACGCTCAAGAGCGGCGGCGATCAGTTGTACCAGGGGGCGAAGCTCGCCTCGGGGGCTGACCTGACCATCGATAGTGGCGGCGCGGTGACGTTCGAGGCGGTCAAGGACCTGCATCAGGAGAGTCACGAGAAGAGCAAGTCCAACGTTGGCTGGTTCAGCATGAAGGGCGAGGGCCGTACGGATGAAACGGTTCGCCAGAGCGAGCTGGTCGCCAAAGGCGATCTGGTGATCAATGCCGTTGGCAAGATCCATGTGGATGTGCGCCAGGTCAACCAGCAGACGGTGAGCGAGTCCATCGATGCCATGGTCAAGGCTGATCCCAAGCTGGCCTGGCTCAAGCAGGTCGAAGAACAAGGTGGCGTGGACTGGCGTCAGGTCAAGGAAATCCACGACTCGTTCAAGTACAGCAATTCCGGGCTGGGGCCGGCTGCTCAGCTCGCGATTGCGATCGTCATGGCGGCCGTCGTCGGCCCTGCCGCAGCGGCCTGGGCCAACGGCGGTGTCGCTGGAGCCGCCGTCGGGGCCGTTGCCACCGGCGCTGCGACCAATGCTTCGGTAAGCGTCGTCAATAATCGAGGCAATCTGGGGGCTGTGGTCAAGGATGTGACCTCCTCCGATGCGATGAAAGGCTATGTCATTTCTGGTGTAGCTGCGGGCCTGACAGCGGCCTATTTCGATGGCTGGACGGGAACGAAAACCGACCCAGTCACGGGCAAAGTCCTTGGGCCCGAACTGTACACGATCAAAGGCGTAGGTCAGTTCGCAGCCAACCAGACGTTGCAGAATGGCACCTCCCTGCTGCTGAGCAAGGCCCTTGGGCAGGGCGGCAGTGCCAGCGATGCGTTGAAAAACGCGCTGTTCAATACGCTGGCGGCGGCCAGTTTCAATGCGGTGGGGGATTACACCAAGCAGTTCGGCATCGAGAATGGCAGCCTCCCCAAGATTGCCATCCATGCGATGGTGGGTGGCTTGCTGTCGAAGGCCACTGGCGGTGACTTCAGAACGGGTGCTTTGGCGGGCGGCGCGAATGAGGCGCTGGTGGTACAGCTCAACAAGCTGGTTGGGGGAAATGAAAGCCTGCTGACCATGAGCTCGCAGATCGTCGGGGTGCTGGCGGCGGCAAGTCAGGAGGATGCCGATGCCAGCTCGTTGAACAAAGCGGCATGGGTCGCCAAAAACGGCACGCAATACAACTTCCTTGGGGACCATTCGGCCAAGCAGCGAGACGAGGCAAGGGACAATTATCGCAAAGACGGCGGAATGGACGCCGCGCGTGATCTGGTCAACCTCGAAGGCGCGGATCAGCGTAGCGACAAGCTGTTGCAACTCTATAAGCGCGATCCCTCATTGCTTAGCCAGGATGACAAGGTCGAGCTCGCGGCATACCTGCAGGTTTATGCCTTCGAGAGACTGGATGCCGTCAGGAAAGTGGATGCCCAAAATGGCTTGGGTCTCAGCCATAGCCTGGCAACCGTCCAGGCAAGTGTCGCCAGTTTGCTCAGTGGTGAGCAGACCTTGGGCTATGGCTATCCCTACGCTGGTAGCAGCCAGGACAAGCTCGCGTGGGCAGATGCTCAGCGCAGCCAAATGGGACTGGTTGAAAACCTGGCCTGGACCCGGGACCGTAGCGTCGACGAGCAGACCTACCTGGATGCCAAGTCCAGCCTTCGCATTGGCGAACAGCAGCAGGGTTTGGCCAATCTGGGCGATCCTGCGATCTACTTCCTGAGCGGCTCTATCGGCAACACTATCAGAGCTGTGGCGGCGACCAACGGGGCGCTGCAGTTTACCCAGGGTGCCAAGCAAGCGGTTGATGGTGATGGATGGAATGCCGCTGGTAATATGGTGGCCGGCCTGCTGGGGATGGCTACACTGGGGATTCCTGCCATCAAGGGTGGGGCGGGGGCTGTAGTCGTTGCTGACTCGAAAGTGGCAGGTGGGGGGAAAGCGACTGGTGCAGCAGAAGTACCGGCTACGTCTGCAATCGCGCGTGTTGGTCTGCGAGACGATCTGGCCGCCCAGGCAGGTATTCCTCGAAATATTGCTGAATCGCCGTCTAGCATGTGGGGTAAATCGATTGATGATATCAAGCAATCACTAACGCTTGATGGTGCGAGCGTTACACCGAAAGCACCATTGGCTGGAACTTCAGGTAAAGCACAGGTCTTTAGCGTTGAAGGACACCCTGCAATAAAAGAGGTAGAGTTCCACCCAGGTGGGGGAACTCACGGTGATAGTCCGTATTATAAAATTATTAGTACTGCAAAGATTGGTAATAAAAATATTGAAATACGGGTAATTGATCCTTCGCCTGATTTTAGTCCTGGCACCATTACGCGTTATCAACAATACTATGATACCCATGGAAATCGTCTGAAATATGAAGGCGGTGAATGGAAAGGGTGGAAGTGATCTATGAGTAATTTGTTCCCTGATTTGTACTCTGATCTTGTCCCGGGTACGTCAGCCGCTGGATTTTCTTTAGGTGAAACGTTTTCTGATGTTGGCGATAAAGTTGGTGCGGTTGAGTGGTACGGTCCGGAAGTGGCTGTTCGTGATATTCTCCTTAAGAATAACTCATGGGTGGGAGTTGAGAGGAAGATTGGTTTTGGTAATGAGCGGTTACTCTCATATAGATTTATGAATGAGACGGTGTCGCTGTACTTTGAAAGTGGCGGAAAGCTTTATAGGATTGCGGTGGGTGAGGGGTATTGTGGGAAATTTAATAATGTCAGTGTGGGGGATGACCTTCGGCGCTTGGAAAAGGAATTTGATGTTTTGTTCAATGATGCGGATGATGACTTTCTTTTGGTTAAAAATGGAAGAATATTGACGGGAATTAGTTTTGTGACGGATCATAGGTCTTCTTTGGAAGACGCTCCAGAACAATTTATTAATTCTATATCAATACATGACTGGACCCTTCGATAAAAAATATTGGGCAAACCGAATTTTTCATAATCCATCAAAAAAATAAGGGAGCAAGAATATCAATTGGTATCCTAGTTGAAGCGCGTATTGGTAATGGTGTGGGAACAATAGTGGAAGCCAAAGCCAAAGTTCAATCGTCCTCGACAAAATTAGCACTAATGCCAGCTAAGCCCGACGAGATCCTATAATGAAAGTTAACACAATTCATCCCATGTTCGGCTTGGTTCGTTATGAGTCTTGGAAGTCGGTGTGGGCGGAAAAAGACGAGATTGATGAGCTTTCCTATATAAGCAGTCAGTGCAATCCTGAGGATGTATTGCTGTCGAGCAGGCTTTTTTTTCCTGATTTTGTTGTTGATGGAAATGGGGTTTTTTTAGAAAGTAAATATGATAGCGGTGTTGTTAGGTGTTGGCTGGATCAATTCAATGGTGACCTGCAAGCAACTGAAAAAATGATCAACCATGTGCACATTTATGATGTCTTTGAAGGGTGCTCTGAGGACGTCGATAATAGGGTGTTCGAACAGCTGGCAGAGGTGATGGCATTCTCCTGGAGGTTAGTTTTGAGAGAGAAGTTCTCTGACAAGAAATTTAGTGTTGTGGTTTCTAACTCAGATCAGGATTATGGTCCAGTGATTACATTTTTTCAGATAACTTAATGGTTCAAAAACGACAAGCGAAGTCGTGTGAAATTACTAAAGCTTCAGGTGAGTTCAAGGCGGTAGTTGCCGATAAAGGGCTTGGTTTTATGGAGAAGCGTGTTCCTGATGGGCGCGGTATTCGATTGAATATGGATGGGGATTATAAATAGTTTATTGAATAATATTCCATGGCTGAATCATACGAAGTGGTGCTGCAGCAGGTGGCTGTACGTGATTTGTTTGGGTTGCTGGATTTCCTGAAAGCAAGCTCTGGGGGACTTATGGGGCTGGTTTCTTCGGAAGGTGTTATCAGTGTGGATGGTGGAGATATTAATAAGGTTTTGATTGATGCGGTTATTGCGTATAGGGGGGGTGTATGTCTGAAAGGTCGGCTCTATGAATTTCAGGTGTCGCCAAAGATGAGTTTACCATGTGTTCTTCTGAGGGTTGTTAAATATTCAGAGGGAGTAGATGTGGAGCTGTCTTTTAATGAGGTGCCATTTTTTAGCGCTGATTGCGTAATGCGTGCCATGAGAGATTACTCGAGTGGCCTGTCGAATAGGTTTGAGTTTTCGCAATTTTATGGTGGTTTAGAGCCGGCTGTAGATACGAATACTAGGTATTTTACTGGTAATTCGTTCGGCCCCCTAGGCTTATAAGGCTAAGGTGAATGATAGGGTACTAGCTAGTTTAGCGTCTCAGAAATACCGCTAAAAATAATGTGCCCAGCGCTCGTGCCGCGTGAGCTTCTCAGGCGTTCGAGGTCGTAGGCGTTAAGTTTGGGCAGTGGGAGATGGTAAGTGCTCAAGCCTAAATCTAGGCTTCAAGCTTATGTACTCCTTTTTATATATTCAGTTTCTTTGTTTTTCTTTGCAGGTGTTATGGCGAATTTTTTAGGGGCTGTAATTATTTATTGTGAGTATAGTGCGTGGAGTTTTGGCTGGTCTGATATTTTTGGATTATTGCCTGGATTTTTAGCTTGTGCAGTACCTGTGTGGTTTGGGATATGTGTTGCTTCATATTTCAAATGGGGTGATGGGAAGTAAATGTCGAAATGATTCTCGAGCACGGATTGCTTGAGCCAAAAAGGGTTCAAGCTTGAGTGAAGCATGCCTCCCTATATCGATCCTGTGAGAGAAAAAAGTGAAGCTGGAAAGAGTTGGATTTTTGTTGATGGTTGTGTTGTTGGTGTATTCTGTATTGTTTTTTCTTGGAGTTGGGGTGTTGGGGCACCTTGTAGGGTCGATTATTGGTTATTATAAATTTGATTATTGGGCATTTGGTTGGAAGGAGATTCATAAGTCTATTCTTGTTGGCTTGTCTTGTGGGGTTCCAGTCGCTTTAGGGATATGGGTGGAGTCAAAGGTGGCAGAGGTTAGAAAAAAGCGCTGCGACTGATTTTTAATTTGTGGTTGTGTTAGGTTAGTCTGGGTTTTAGAGAGGCGGAATTTATGATTGAAGGTTCTAAATTTATCTAAGATACCAATTGTGTGTTTGGTCGAATTAGTTCGCTTGTGGACGCAAGAATAGAGCGTGGCGATGTAATTCAAGGGTTTGGAAAGCTAAAGACTTCGAATGTGTCATGCCGAAAAAGTGAGATGAAAGTTATTGCCGTTGATTCAATTGGGCTTAATAAATTCAAAGATTGGTTTCGCTCGCAGAGTTCCATCGGTTGCTTCGGGTGTCGCGCGTGCGCGTGGCCGCCATCGATCAGGCCCAAAGGCCGGGTAAACTGCCCAGCCGCAGCGGCGAAGTGGCCGCCCGCCAAGGCACGTCGAGCCCGGTAGGAGGGGCCGCTGACGGGTTGCACTGGTCCACTGCACAGCCTGGGCCTAGCACGCCGATCACGCTTGCCCAGCCCTACACCGAGACCATCGTTGCGCGCGACACCAGCCACCCGGCAAAGACGTCGGTGGCCGCGCCGACGCTCCAGCAGGCCCTCCCGACCAAAGACGGCGGAATGGACGCCGCGCGTGATCTGGTCAACCTCGAAGGCGCGGATCAGCGTAGCGACAAGCTGTTGCAACTCTACAAGCGCGATCCCTCATTGCTTAGCCAGGATGAGAAGGTCGGGCTCGCGGCATACCTTTAGGCTTATGCCTTTGAGAGACTGGATGCTGTCAGGAAACTGGATGCTCCAAATGGCTTGGGTATCAGCCATAGCCTGGCAACCGTCCAGGCAAGTGTCGCCAGTTTGCTCAGTTGTGAGCAGACCTTGGGTTATGGCCATCCCTAGGCAGGTAGCAGCCAGGAAAAGCTCGCGTGGGCAGATGCTCAGCACAGCCAAATGGGATTGGTTGAAAACCTGGCCTGGACCCAGGACCGTAGCGTCGACGAGCAGACCTACCTGGAGGTTGAGCCGAGGCCTGGCTGGATGTCTTGGAGTATTTTTGCGAGGTCATTTCACATCGAGATCCCTGATGTGTGAGAACACTCGAGGTGCTGGTACGGGGTATTTGGTTGTGAACACCAAACAGCTTTGAGAAGAAAATGAACTAAACAGATCACTGAGGTCAGTGTCATTGATTTTTACAGAATTGAACCGCTGCGCGAGCGGATATGGTGTTCCATACCTCGGAGTACTATTGGGCCAGTCGCCAATCAAAATAAATGTTCGGGAAGGTGTGGCTCAGACTGCATTCCGGCACTAGTAGGAATGGTTATGGATAGTGGTGGCATACTAATGGAGCGATTTGTCGCCCAAGAGTTGAATGGTAGCGTTTGTTCTATTTTGAACGATGCCTTTAATGAGAGGGTTTGCTCAAAGAACGTTCTGTTCAGGGAGTTTGAGTTTAATTGCTTTGACGTGTATTTGGATTTTGAAAAAGGGGTCGTCACCTTGCAAGATGTTCTTTCCGTTGGGGAGAGTAGCTTTCTTGATATGCCGATACGTGAATTTATCTCTGCTTGCGGTTTGAATGTTTCTTGTTGATTTGTGTGTGGCGAGACACCTTCTATCGTTACAGAGAAGCTAAAGCCACAGGCGGTGTCGAGGCCTTACTGGAAAAGGATTTTCGTCGCCCAAGTATGAAGAGCCGTGGCTGAGAGAATCGTCGGTGCCTGCGTGTCTGAAAATGTAAGTTTTGAGATAGGGTCGTTAGGAGGTGGAAAGTGATTAAGCCTCGGTCAAGGCTGCAAGCGTTCATTTTGCTATTTGTATATCTAATAGTCGCGTTTTTTTTAGTGGGTGTTGCTTCAAGGTTTTTAGGTTCTTCAATTAATTTTTACAATTTTGGCGTGTGGAGTTTTGGTTGGTCTGATGTTCCTGGCGTGCTTCCCGGTGCGATTGCATATGCAGTTCCGGTTGGGGTTGGCATTTGTGTTTTGTCATATATGAGGGGTGGTCGCGGGCGTTGATTTTTATGACGGCTGATTATGAAATTTTGTGATCTGGATAGTTCAATCGAATTGGCGCGGGCGGGTCTTGCTTGGAGGCTTGATCAAGGGCGAGGATCCAACGTATTCACTTCTGGGCTCGGTTCTGGTCGGGGTAGTGGGTTTCAGAACTGGGCAGGTAGCGTCTAGGTAGCTATATTTCGGGACCTCAGTTGATGTGGGAAATGATTTGTCTGGATCTGTTGCTTCGACGTCACCGGAGGGGAAGTGGAGCCTTTAGGAGTTGGTGAATGATTAGGCCGAAGTCAAGTTTGCAAGCTTTTCTGTTGCTGTTTTTCTATTGTTTTTTAATGTTTATGCTGGTTAGTGTTAGTGGGGTGATTTTAGGGGTGACAATAAACTTCTTTAAGATGGGCCGTTGGGTGCTTGAATGCTCTGAGATTCTACGGCTAATTCCTGGGGCTTTAATCTACACAGTGTTTGCTACGGTAGGGATATGGGGGCTGCCTCGGCTAAAGTCATATAAAGAACGTAAAGCTCCCGGAGATAAAGAGGAAAAAAGTTAGAGGTATGTCTCATGCGTGCTTTAGCTAAATCTGCTGAAAGCTCTCTGTGGGCGAATGGGGACAGTCATCGTGTCTCGGTTAATGTAGAGTTTCCTTAGCAACATCGGCCAAGAATTCAGCAATGACCTAACTCGCTATGGGTCCTCAGACTTCCGAAGCTACGGGTGACAAGATAGGGTTAATAGGAGATAGCTAGTAATGAAGCCCAAGTCGAGGTTTCAAGCTTATGTGCTACTTTTAATTTATTTGATTATTTTGTTTTTCTTCGGAGGGGTCGGATCAAATTTTTTAGGGGCGATAGCCTTATATTTCAAATATGACACGTGGTTTTTCGGTTGGTCTGATATTTTCGGTGTGTTTCCTGGCTTTCTGGCCTATGCGGTACCTGTCTGGTTTGGGATATGCCTTGCTTCATATTTCAAATGGGGTGGTGGGAATTAAATGTCGAAATAGTGCCCGAACGAGAGGTGGTGATTTTTTGAGTGGCTGAAAGGAGTGTTGTTGGTGAGAGTTAGTATATTTCTGGGTTTGTTTTTTCTTTTGAGTGGCTGCGTCACAAATCAACTGCATTTTTCCCCTTATACGGCCGATTCTGAATTGGTTGCAATAAAGAACAAAAAAATTAATTCATCGATAATCGGAGTTTCCAGCGTTGAGCGCTGCTCTCAGTGTTCTGAGAGCAGCAAGGTAGTGTGGCATGCTGCGAACTACAATGGGGGTTTGTATGAAGGTTTTGCCAGTGTTCCAGTCACTGACTGGATCGATTTTACCAAGCGAGCTATCGGCTCTGATGATGATGCGAAAATAAAAACTCGCGTTGAGATCAATCGCATTTTTGTCAAGACTTGGAATAGTCCGGATTATTATGCGTGCGAAGCCAGTGTCTCGGTCTATGTCGAGGGTGCCAAATATGTTGGAGAGTCTCGTGTGAAATTGAAAGGCTCAGGCCAGGCGATGGTTGCTCAGGATTTAGCTTATCTGAAGGCTGAAGCATTGCATGTGGTAAGTCTTGCGTTGAAGGCTGCTTACATGGAAGCACTTGGTAGTAGAGAAAAAACGCGCATTAAGAATTAGCGTTTTCAAAGTGTAGCGGGTCAGCCGCCACGGCAGCAGGTTGACGTCAAGATGATGGCGAATTAATATCGCCGCCGCTATTCCGCCCCTACCACCCTTTCGTAAGCAAGGAAGCCTTTGTGATCAAGACCCTCCTCAGAGCCACCGCCGTACTCTCCATTGCGCTGCTTTACGGCTGCGCCTCCACCCCCTCGGCGGACAAGATGCAGGCGGAGGTCGCCAACTACTCGCTGCCCAAGGCTGCGGTAGCCGACAAGGCCCTGGTCTACGTCGTTCGCCCGAGCAACGCCGGGATGATGGTGCGTTTCAACGTCTTCCTCGATAACAAGGAAGCCGAGTCGGAAATGGGCTACAACCGTGGCAATCAATACATCTACTTCTACGTGACCCCGGGCACCCACGTGATCAGCTCCAAGGCCGAGAACTGGGCCGAGATGACCGTGAATGCGAAGGCCGGTGAGGTCATCTACCTCAAGCAGGAAGTCGAAGTCGGCGTGCTGATGGCGCGCAACAGCCTCAAAGTGCTGAGCGACCTTGAAGGCCGCTACCTGGTCAAGGATGCATCGCTGGGCACTCTCGCGAAGGAAAGCAAGTAAGCACTGTCGATCCATGCGTTGATCGGCAAGTACACAAAGGCGACCCTTGAGTCGCCTTTGTTGTGTGCGCTGTCGATGCGTCCCTGCCCCTGGGCGGGCTAACCCGCAACGGGAGCGCCGTCTCAGATCTCGGAAACGAACGTCCCCGTTCCCTCGAGAATATTGCGCAGCGTCAGCGCCACTTCCTCCAGATCGCTTCCGGCCGACGTGAGCAGGATCTCCAACGATTCATCACCCCTGAGCGCATCCCGATCCCCCGGTGAAACCTCGATCAGCAGGCGCTCGGCACTCAAGGTCACTTTCAGCCCGTCCAGCGTCGAAGGCTCGTCATCGAGCGTCAGGTCGACGGTGTCTTCGTCCGGATAGCGGGTGAGCAGGAACATCTGGCCCTTGTCGCTGTGGCAGCACAGGGTCGCCATGTTGTCTTCCTCGTCATCGCACGGGGTGGCGAAGAGCAGGGCGGTTTTCAGTTGCATGGGCAGCTCGGTTCAAGGAAATGAAATGCGATTGTGCCAGTCTAGGCCTTGCGCATAAACGCAATGTTACCGCCCTTTGACCGAATATGTCGCAGCGCTGCAAGCCGGGATGACCGCTCAGTCGTTAAGCTGCCCAGTTGATGGACAACCGTAAAGACACAGCCACCGGCAGTCGTCTTTGCAGCTGCCCATCCCTGGAACATGGACGCGAAGGAAGCGTCCTACGCCTTGGTTTTACCGTCTTCCTGCTACGGGTTGGCTATCGTTGATCCGTACATGGCGCACGTACACGACGCTTCACCTATAACAAAGCCCAAGCGGAGTACCACAGATGGCGTTTTTCACCGCAGCCAGCAAAGCCGACTTCCAGCATCAACTGCAGGCGGCCCTGGCGCAGCACATCAGCGAGCAGTCCCTGCCACAAGTGGCGCTGTTCGCCGAACAGTTCTTCGGCATCATCTCTCTGGACGAACTCACCCAGCGTCGTCTGTCCGACCTGGCCGGCTGCACCCTCTCTGCCTGGCGCACCATCGAGCGCTTCGACCCGAGCACTGCGCAGGTGCGGGTCTACAACCCTGACTACGAACGCCACGGCTGGCAGTCCACGCACACCGTGGTCGAAGTCCTGCACCATGACCTGCCGTTCCTGGTCGACTCGGTACGCACTGAACTCAACCGCCGCGGCTACAGCATCCACACCCTGCAGACCACCGTGCTCAGCGCCCGCCGCGGGCCGAAGGGCGAGTTGCTCGAATTGCTGCCCAAGGGCACCCAGGGTGAAGGCGTCAGCCACGAGTCGCTGATGTACCTGGAGATCGACCGCTGCGCCAATGCCGCCGAGCTGACCAGCCTGACCCGCGAGCTGGAGCTGGTACTGGCCGATGTGCGCGTCGTCGTTGCCGACTTCGACCCGATGAAGGCCAAGGTCCGCGACCTGCTGGCGCTGGTTGGCGAAAACGCCTTCGGCCCAGCGCAGAACGACAAGGCCGAGGTGCAGAGCTTCCTCACCTGGCTGCTGGACAACCACTTCACCTTCCTCGGCTACGAAGAGTTCGTGGTCGAGTCCGACGCTGCCGGTGGCAGCCTGGTCTACGACGAATCGTCCTTCCTCGGCCTGCCGCGCGTGCTGCGCAGCGGCCTGAGCAATGAAGACCTGCGCATCGAGGACTACGCCGTCAGCTACCTGCGCGAGCCGCGCCTGCTGTCGTTCGCCAAGGCTTCGCAACCAAGCCGCGTGCACCGTCCGGCCTACCCGGACTACGTGTCGATCCGCCAGATCGATGCCGATGGCAAGGTCATCAAGGAATGCCGCTTCATGGGCCTGTACACCTCGACGGTGTACGGCGAAAGCGTGTACACCATCCCGTACATCCGCGGGAAAGTCGCCGAGATCGAGCGCCGCTCGCACTTCGACCCCAAGGCGCACCTGGGCAAGGAACTCACGCAGGTGCTCGAAGTGCTGCCGCGTGACGACCTGTTCCAGACCCCGATCGACGAGCTGTTCAACACCGCCATGTCGATCGTGCAGATCCAGGAACGCAACAAGATCCGTGTGTTCCTGCGCAAGGACCCGTACGGCCGCTTCTGCTACTGCCTGGCCTACGTGCCGCGTGAAATCTACTCCACCGAAGTGCGCCAGAAGATCCAGCAGGTCTTGATGGAGCGCCTGAAGGCTACCGACTGTGAGTTCTGGACCTTCTTCTCCGAGTCGGTGCTGGCACGTGTGCAGTTGATCCTGCGGGTCGACCCGAAGAACCGCATCGACATCGACCCGCAGCAGCTGGAAAACGAAGTGATCCAGGCCTGCCGTTCGTGGCAGGACGACTTCTCCGCGCTGGTGGTGGAGAACTTCGGCGAAGCCCAGGGCACCAACATCCTCGCCGACTTCCCCAAGGGCTTCCCGGCTGGTTACCGCGAGCGCTTCGCCGCGCATTCTGCGGTGGTGGACATGCAGCACGTGCTGGCGTTGTCCGAAGCCAAGCCGCTGGCCATGAGCTTCTACCAGCCACTCACCCAACTGGGCGAGCGCCAGCTGCACTGCAAGCTGTATCACGCCGACACGCCGCTGGCGCTGTCCGACGTGCTGCCTATCCTGGAGAACCTCGGTCTGCGTGTGCTGGGTGAATTCCCCTACCGCCTGCGCCATGCCAACGGCCGCGAGTTCTGGATTCACGACTTCGCCTTCACCTACAGCGAAGGCCTGAGCCTGGACCTGCAGCAGCTCAACGACACGCTGCAGGACGCCTTCATCCACATCGTCAAGGGCGACGCCGAGAACGACGCCTTCAACCGCCTGGTGCTCACCGCCGGCCTGCCATGGCGCGATGTGGCGTTGCTGCGCGCCTACGCCCGCTACATGAAGCAGATCCGCCTGGGCTTCGATCTGGGCTATATCGCCAGCACCCTGAACAACCACACCGACATCGCCCGCGAGCTGACCCGGTTGTTCAAGACCCGCTTCTACCTCGCGCGCAAGCTCGGCCAGGATGACCTGGACGACAAGCAGCAGCGCCTGGAGCAGGCAATCCTCACCGCCCTGGACGATGTTCAGGTGCTCAACGAGGACCGTATCCTGCGTCGTTACCTGGACCTGATCAAGGCCACGCTGCGTACCAACTTCTACCAGCCCGACGCCGCTGGCCAGAACAAGTCGTACTTCAGCTTCAAGTTCAACCCGCGCCTGATTCCCGAGCTGCCCAAGCCCGTACCGAAATTCGAGATCTTCGTCTATTCGCCACGGGTCGAGGGCGTGCACCTGCGCTTCGGCAACGTCGCCCGTGGCGGCCTGCGCTGGTCGGACCGCGAGGAAGACTTCCGTACCGAGGTGCTGGGCCTGGTCAAGGCGCAGCAGGTGAAGAACTCGGTAATCGTGCCGGTCGGCGCCAAGGGTGGTTTCCTGCCGCGTCGCCTGCCGCTGGGTGGTGGCCGAGATGAAATCGCCGCCGAGGGTATCGCCTGCTACCGCATCTTCATCAGTGGCCTGCTCGACATCACCGACAACCTCAAGGACGGTGGCGTGGTGCCGCCAGCCAACGTGGTGCGTCATGACGACGACGACCCCTACCTGGTGGTGGCCGCAGACAAAGGCACCGCGACCTTTTCCGACATCGCCAACGGCATCGCCAACGACTACGGCTTCTGGCTCGGCGATGCCTTCGCCTCCGGTGGTTCGGCTGGCTACGACCACAAAGGCATGGGCATCACCGCTCGTGGTGCCTGGGTGGGCGTGCAGCGCCACTTCCGTGAGCGCGGCATCAACGTGCAGGAAGACCCGATCACCGTGGTTGGCATCGGCGACATGGCCGGCGACGTGTTCGGCAACGGTCTGCTGATGTCCGACAAGCTGCAACTGGTGGCCGCGTTCAACCACCTGCACATCTTCGTCGACCCGAATCCGGACCCGGCAACCAGCTTCGCCGAGCGCAAGCGTCTGTTCGAGCTGCCGCGCTCGGCCTGGACCGACTACAACAGCGCGATCATGTCCGAAGGCGGCGGGATTTTCCCGCGTAGCGCCAAGAGCATCGCCATCAGTCCGCAGATGAAGGAACGCTTCGCCATCGAAGCTGATCGCCTGACCCCGACCGAACTGCTGCACGCACTGCTGCAGGCGCCGGTCGACCTGCTGTGGAATGGCGGTATCGGCACCTACGTCAAGGCCAGCAGCGAGAGCCATGCCGACGTCGGCGACAAGGCCAACGACGCCCTGCGCGTCAACGGCAACGAGCTGCGCTGCAAGGTGGTGGGCGAGGGCGGCAACCTGGGCATGACCCAGCTCGGTCGCGTCGAGTTCGGCCTGCATGGCGGCGCCACCAACACCGACTTCATCGACAACGCCGGTGGCGTGGACTGCTCCGACCACGAGGTCAACATCAAGATCCTGCTCAACGAAGTGGTGCAGGCTGGTGACATGACCGAGAAGCAGCGCAACCAGCTGCTGGGCAGCATGACCGAGGAAGTCTCCTCGCTGGTGCTGGGTAACAACTACAAGCAGACCCAGGCCCTGTCGCTGGCGGCCCGTCGCGCCCGCGAGCGGATCGCCGAGTACAAGCGCCTGATGGCCGACCTTGAGTCGCGGGGCAAGCTGGACCGCGCCATCGAGTTCCTGCCGACCGAAGAGCAACTGGCCGAACGTCTTGCCGCCGGCCAGGGCCTGACCCGTGCCGAGCTGTCGGTGCTGATCTCGTACAGCAAGATCGATCTCAAGGAGCAACTGCTCAAGTCGCTGGTGCCGGACGACGACTACCTGACCCGTGACATGGAGACGGCGTTCCCGCCGTCGCTGGTCAGCAAGTTCGCCGAGGCCATGCGCCGTCACCGCCTCAAGCGCGAGATCGTCAGCAACCAGATCGCCAACGACCTGGTCAACAACATGGGCATCACCTTCGTGCAGCGCCTGAAGGAGTCCACCGGCATGAGCCCGGCCAACGTTGCCGGTGCCTACGTGATCGTGCGCGACATCTTCCACCTGCCGCATTGGTTCCGCCAGATCGAGGCCCTGGACTACCAGGTGCCGGCCGAGATCCAGTTGACCCTGATGGACGAGCTGATGCGCCTTGGGCGGCGTGCCACCCGCTGGTTCCTGCGCAGCCGTCGCAACGAGCAGGATGCTGGTCGTGACACCGCTCATTTCGGGCCGAAGATCGCGCAACTGGGGCTCAAGCTCGACGAACTGCTGGAAGGGCCGACCCGCGAACGCTGGCAGGTGCGCTACCAGGGCTTCGTCGAAGCCGGGGTGCCGGAGTTGCTGGCACGCATGGTGGCAGGCACCACTCACCTGTACACCCTGTTGCCGATCATCGAGGCCTCGGATGTGACCGGCCACGATCCGGCGCAGGTGGCCAAGGCGTTCTTCGCCGTGGGCAGCGCGCTGGACCTGACCTGGTACCTGCAGGAAATCAGCAACCTGCCGGTGGAGAACAACTGGCAGGCCCTGGCCCGCGAGGCGTTCCGCGACGATATCGACCTGCAGCAGCGCGCGATCACCATTTCCGTGTTGCAGATGGCTGATGCACCGGACGACATGGATGCCCGTGTGGCCCTGTGGGCCGAGCAGCACCGGGTAATGGTCGAGCGCTGGCGCGCCATGCTCGACGACCTGCGCAACGCCACGGGCACCGACTATGCGATGTACGCGGTGGCCAACCGCGAGCTGGTCGACCTGGCGCTGAGTGGGCAGTCGGTGGTGATTCCGTCCTGACCTTGGCACTGAAATGAAAAAACCCCGGCAGTGATGCCGGGGGTTTTTTATTCGTCTTCAGCGGCCCTACTTGAACCGCCGCTCCACGCCTTTCTCCACGAGGATCTTCGCCGAAATCTCCTCCACCGAAAAATGCGTGGAGTTGATGTTGGGAATGTTCTCCCGGCGGAACAGGTTCTCCACCTCGCGCACCTCGAATTCGCACTGGGCAAAGCTCGAATAGCGGCTGTTGGGTTTGCGTTCGTGGCGAATGGCGGTCAGGCGGTCGGGGTCGATGGTCAGGCCGAACAGCTTGTTATGGTGCTTTTTCAGCACGGCCGGCAACTGCAGGCGCTCCATGTCGTCTTCGGTCAGCGGGTAGTTGGCGGCGCGGATACCGAACTGCATGGCCATGTACAGGCAGGTCGGCGTCTTGCCGCAGCGCGACACGCCCACCAGGATCAGGTCGGCCTTGTCGTAGTAATGGGTGCGCGCACCATCGTCGTTGTCCAGGGCGAAGTTGACCGCCTCGATGCGCTCCATGTAGTTGGAGTTGCCGCCGATCGAGTGCGATTTGCCCACGGAATACGACGAATGGGCAGTCAATTCCTGCTCGAGTGGGGATAAAAACGTCGAAAAGATGTCGATCATGAAGCCATTGGACGTGGCCATGACCTCGCGGATGTCCTGGTTGACGATGGTATCGAAGATAATGGGGCGCACACCGTCGCGCTCGGCCGCGGCATTGATCTGCTGGACCATGGCACGCGCCTTGTCGAGCGTATCGATGTAGGGGCGGGTGAATTTGGCGAAGGGAATGCTTTCGAACTGCGCCAGCAGGCTTTGGCCCAGTGTTTCGGCCGTGATGCCGGTACCGTCGGAGATGAAGAACGCGGATCGTTTCATTTGCACCTGAGGCCTTAAGCTGCCGAATGTTTCTGGATATGATAGGTTCGGTTTGCCGAACGCGGTCGTTCGGCATTCTCACTTATTTTCCAGGTCCAGGCCACAAGCGTCCCGGCCCAGCCGCAGCGTCGACAGGCGGGCGCCCTTGAGCTTTTCCAATACAGTTAGTGGAGAGATCACCTTGGTAGAGTACGTAGTTTCCCTCGATAAGCTCGGCGTCCATGATGTGGAGCATGTGGGGGGCAAGAACGCATCCCTGGGCGAGATGATCAGTAATCTTGCCGGTGCCGGCGTATCGGTGCCGGGCGGCTTTGCCACTACGGCTCAGGCGTATCGCGACTTTCTCGAACAAAGTGGTTTGAACGACCGCATCCACGCCGCGCTCGATGCGCTGGACGTCGATGACGTCAACGCCCTGGCCAAGACCGGCGCACAGATTCGCCAGTGGGTGATGGAGGCCGATTTCCCGGCGCGCCTGGACGCCGAAATCCGCACCGCCTTCGCCGAAATGGCTGCCGGCAACGACAACATGGCCGTGGCCGTGCGTTCTTCGGCGACCGCCGAAGACTTGCCGGATGCCTCGTTCGCCGGCCAGCAGGAAACTTTCCTCAATATCCGTGGCGTCGACAACGTGATCCGCGCGGCCAAGGAAGTGTTCGCCTCGCTGTTCAACGACCGCGCCATTTCCTACCGCGTGCACCAGGGCTTCGACCACAAGCTGGTCGCCCTGTCGGCCGGCGTGCAGCGCATGGTGCGTTCGGAAACCGGCACCGCTGGCGTCATGTTCACCCTCGACACCGAGTCGGGCTTCCGCGACGTGGTGTTCATCACCGGCGCCTACGGCCTGGGCGAAACCGTCGTGCAGGGTGCGGTCAACCCTGACGAATTCTACGTGCACAAGAACACCCTGCAGGCAGGCCGCCCGGCCATCCTGCGTCGCAACCTGGGCAGCAAGGCGATCAAGATGGTCTACGGCGACGAAGCCAAGGCCGGTCGTTCGGTCAAGACCGTCGAGGTCGACCGTGCCGAGCGTGCGCGCTTCTGCCTCAGCGACGCCGAGGTCAACGAACTGGCCAAGCAGGCAATGATCATCGAGCAGCACTATCAGCGCCCGATGGACATCGAATGGGCCAAGGACGGTGACGACGGCAAGCTGTACATCGTGCAGGCTCGCCCCGAGACCGTGAAGAGCCGCGCCAGCGCCAATGTCATGGAGCGCTACCTGCTTAAAGAGAAGGGCACGGTACTGGTCGAAGGTCGCGCCATTGGCCAGCGTATCGGCGCTGGCAAGGTCCGCGTGATCCACGATGTGTCCGAAATGGACAAGGTGCAGCCAGGCGACGTACTGGTTTCCGACATGACCGACCCGGACTGGGAACCGGTCATGAAGCGCGCCAGCGCCATCGTCACCAACCGCGGTGGCCGTACCTGCCACGCCGCGATCATCGCCCGTGAGCTGGGTATCCCGGCCGTGGTCGGTTGCGGCAACGCGACGCAAGTGCTCAAGGATGGCCAGGGCGTGACTGTTTCCTGTGCCGAAGGCGACACCGGCTTCATCTTCGAGGGCGAGCTGGGCTTCGACGTCAAGCAGAACTCGGTGGATGCCATGCCGGAGCTGCCGTTCAAGATCATGATGAACGTCGGCAACCCCGACCGCGCCTTCGACTTCGCCCAACTGCCCAACGCGGGTGTGGGCCTGGCGCGCCTTGAGTTCATCATCAACCGCATGATCGGCGTGCACCCCAAGGCACTGCTCAACTACGCGGGTCTGCCGCCTGAGCTGAAAGAGAGCGTCGACAAGCGCATCGCTGGCTACAGCGACCCGGTGGGCTTCTATGTCGAGAAGCTGGTCGAGGGCATCAGCACCCTGGCCGCAGCCTTCTACCCGAAAAAGGTGATCGTGCGCCTGTCGGACTTCAAGTCCAACGAGTACGCCAACCTGATCGGTGGCAAGCTCTACGAGCCGGAAGAAGAAAACCCGATGCTGGGCTTCCGCGGTGCCTCGCGCTATATCAGCGAGTCGTTCCGTGACTGCTTCGAGCTCGAGTGCCGCGCCCTCAAGCGCGTGCGCAACGAGATGGGCCTGACCAACGTCGAGATCATGGTGCCGTTCGTGCGCACCCTGGGCGAAGCCAGCCAGGTCGTCGACCTGCTCGCCGAGAACGGCCTGGCCCGTGGCGACAATGGCCTTCGCGTGATCATGATGTGCGAACTGCCGTCCAACGCCATCCTCGCCGAAGAGTTCCTGGAGTACTTCGATGGCTTCTCGATCGGCTCCAACGACCTGACCCAGCTCACCCTGGGTCTGGACCGCGACTCGGGGATCATCGCCCACCTGTTCGACGAGCGAAATCCTGCGGTCAAGAAGCTGCTGGCCAATGCCATCGCCGCGTGCAACAAGGCGGGCAAGTACATCGGCATCTGCGGCCAGGGCCCTTCGGACCACCCTGACCTCGCCAAGTGGTTGATGGAGCAGGGCATCGAGAGCGTGTCGCTGAACCCGGACTCGGTACTCGAAACCTGGTTCTTCCTGGCCGAAGGTCAGGGCGCAGCCTGATGCATCACGCGCGGGGCGCGTCCTGACGCGCTCCGTGCATCTGCCTCTTCGCGGGCAAACCCGCTGCCACCGGGTTCGGTGGCAGCGGGTTTGCCCGCGAATGCGCTGAAGCCCCAAATTCAGCGTCGCAGTTTCCCCATCCTGTTTCCCCTTTTCATTCTGTGAATCCATGCAAAGCAGCAGCACCCTTTTTCCCGTGGCCCTGCTCAGTGCCGAGCGCCGTGGCGACCTCAGCGAAGATGTCTACCGAATCAAGGCCGGCAACAGCCCCGACGCCAGTGTCGAGCTGGCGCTGACCCGCCTCGGGCTGGCCGATCAGCCTTCCACTCCGGGCGTGCCGGTGATCCTCCTGCATGGCAGTTTCTCCAACCGCCGCTTCTGGTATTCGCCCAAGGGCATTGGCCTGGGGGCGTTCCTGGCGCGTGCCGGTTTCGATGTGTGGATCCCGGAAATGCGTGGCCACGGGCTGTCGCCGCGCAACCGCCAGTGGCGGCAGAACACCGTGGCGGACTATGCGCGTTTCGATCTGCCGGTGATCGGGGCCTTTGTCCAGGAAATGGCAGGGCAGGCACCGCACTGGATTGGCCATTCACTGGGTGGCACCACACTGGTGGCGGCGCTCGGCGGCGGCTACCTGAACAGCGCCTGCGTGGCCAGCGTGGCCTTGTTCGGCACTCAGGTCAGTCGTGTGTACTGGCCGCTGAAAGTGCCACCGGTTGCCTGGGGCGCACGTCTGCTGGTCAAGCGCTTCGCACAGCTCTCCGGGCCGCGCCTCAAGCGTGGGCCGGAAGACGAACCGATCGGGCTGGCGCTGGAAAGCCTGCGCTGGCATGGGCTGTTCGGGCGTTTCGGGGTCAAGGGCCAGGATTGGTGGGCTGGGCTGTCGCAGGTCGAGGCGCCGCTGCTGGCAGTGGCTGGCGCGGCAGATTTCCAGGATCCGGTATGGGCCTGTCGCAAACTGTTCGAACAGTGGGGCGGCGAGTGCAAGCAGTTCCTGCGCCTGGGCCGTGAAGAAGGCTTCGAGGCCTTTGGGCATGTCGACATGCTGGTGAGCAAGGCCGCGCAGGCGCAGGTCTGGCCGCTGGTGGCGCGCTGGTTGAGCGATCCCCAGGCGCCCGTTCAAGAAGGTTGAATGAGCGACCATTCGCGGGCAAGCCCGCTCCCACATGCTGTCAGTGGCCGGTTCTCCAGGGTTGTGGGAGGCCTGTAGGAGCGGGCTTGCCCGCGAATGCCGCACCACCGAACTCGCGGATGACTGCAATGGCCTTCAGGGTGTAGCCTTGCCCGATACCCGCTTTCGTTGTGACTGACAGGAGCTTCCCATGCAGCATTACGTAACGCCCGACCTGTGCGACGCCTACCCGGACCTGGTCCAGGTGCTGGAGCCGATGTTCAGCAATTTCGGCGGCCGCGACTCTTTCGGCGGCCAGATCGTCACCATCAAGTGCTTCGAAGACAACTCTCTGGTCAAGGAGCAGGTCGAGCTCGACGGCAAGGGCAAGGTCCTGGTGGTCGATGGCGGCGGATCGCTGCGCCGTGCGCTGCTGGGCGACATGCTCGCCGAGAAAGCAGCGAAAAATGGCTGGGAAGGCCTGGTGATCTACGGCTGTGTGCGTGACGTGGATGTGCTGGTGCAGACCGATGTCGGCGTGCAGGCCCTGGCCAGCCATCCGATGAAGACCGACAAGCGCGGTATTGGCGACCTCGACGTGGTGGTCAGCTTTGCCGGCGTCACCTTCCGTCCCGGCGAATACATCTACGCCGACAACAATGGCGTGATCGTCTCGCCAAGCCCCCTGAAGATGCCGGAGTGATGCGCCGCGCGCGCTGATGGAGCATTGATGTTCGAGGAAGACAACGCGCAGTGGGGGCTGGTCCATGCCCTGGTGCTCGACGGCAAGGGCGGCGCGCGCACCATTGCCCGTACCGAGTTGGACAACCTGCAATTGCAGGCGCAAGAGAGCCTCTGGCTGCACTGGGATCGCAGTCATCCGCAAACCCGCACCTGGCTGCTGCACGACAGCGGCCTGAGCGAGTTCGCCTGCGATCTGCTGCTCGAGGAGAACACTCGCCCACGCCTGCTGCCGCTGGCCAACGAGCAGTTGCTGCTGTTTTTGCGCGGGGTCAACCTCAACCCTGGCGCAGAGCCGGAAGACATGGTTTCGGTGCGCATCTTCGCCGAAGCGCGTCGCGTCATTTCGCTGCGCCTGAGGCCTTTGCGCGCGAGCGACGAGATCCTGCAGCAACTGGATGAGGGCAGGGGGCCGAAATCGGCCTCCGAGTTGCTGTTGCTGATGGGTGAACTGTTGACCGAAAAGGTCCAGGCACTGGTCAGCGACCTGTCCGAAGCGGTCGATCTCGAGGAAGAGAAGGTAGAATCCGACGAACGGTATAGTCCGGCCCAGGGCAATCTGCAGCAGATCCGCCGTCGTGCCGCCGGGCTGCGTCGCTTCCTGGCGCCACAGCGTGATATCTATGCCCAGCTTTCGCGCAACAAGTGGAGCTGGTTCGCCGACGCCGACGCCGATTACTGGAACGAGCTGAACAACAGCCTGATCCGTTATCTCGAGGAGCTGGAACTGGCGCGAGAGCGCGCTGCGCTGGTGCTGGAAGGCGAGGACCGGCGGCGCAGCGAGCGGATGAACCGGACCATGTACCGCTTCGGCATCATCACCTGCATCTTCCTGCCGATGAGCTTCATCACCGGCCTGCTCGGCATCAATGTCGGTGGTATTCCGGGGGCCGAGAACCCCTATGGCTTCCTGTTCGCCTGCCTGGTGGTGTTGGGCCTGGCCGCAGGGCAATGGTGGTTGTTGCGCAAGTTGCGCTGGGTCTGAGCGACGATCACGTATGTATTTTGAAACATTCGTCCCATATCCCTGTGTGACCCGTCGGCCAGAGCCTTCGTCTTTGACTGACATCACGCGAGGTGCCCATGCACGATCCGTTTGAAGAATCCCTGCGCGACCTGCTCAAGGCGTCGCCGTCCGGCCATGACCGAGACGACGACGCCTGCCTGGGGCGCGTGCTCAAAACCGCCAACCGTCAGGTTGGCGCGGGCGATCTGTTCAGCCTGCTGGGCCGCTGGAGCCAGGCGCTGCTGATCGCTGTCAACAATGGCTCGGCGCATGTCGCGCCGGTGCGCCGTACCCCTGCCGCAGGCAGACAGAAAGCTGATAAGGCCGATTGAATATGGAACTCGATCTCTGGACCCAGAGCCTGGTCACCGCCATGACTGCCCTTTGGACCAAGGTGGCGAACTTCATCCCCAACCTGTTCGGCGCGCTGGTCGTGGTGCTGCTCGGTTTCGTGGTGGCCAAGCTGCTCGACACACTGCTGTCCAAGCTGCTCGCCAAGTTCGGCCTCGACCGCCTGATGAGCGGGACCGGGCTGACCAAGATGCTCGGCCGGGTCGGTATCCAGGTACCGATCTCGACGCTGATCGGCAAGATCGTCTACTGGTTCATCCTGCTGATCTTCCTGGTTTCGGCCGCAGAATCGCTGGGCCTGGAGCGGGTCTCCGCCACCCTCGACATGCTTGCCCTGTACCTGCCCAAGGTGTTTGGCGCGGCGCTGGTACTGCTGGCCGGCGTATTGCTGGCACAGCTGGTCAACGGCCTGGTGCGCGGCGCTGCCGAAGGCATCGGCCTGGAGTACGCAGCGGGCGTCGGGCGCATCGCCCAGGGGCTGGTCATCATCATCGCGATCTCGGTGGCGATCAGCCAGCTCGAGGTCAAGACCGACCTGCTCAACCATGTGATCGTCATCGGGCTGATTACCGTTGGTCTGGCCGTGGCCCTGGCAATGGGCCTGGGCAGCCGGGAAATCGCCGGGCAGATCCTTGCCGGGATCTACGTGCGCGAGTTGTATCAGGTCGGCCAGCAGGTGCGGATTGGAGAGGTCGAAGGGCATATCGAAGAGATCGGAACGGTCAAGACGACGCTGCTGACCGATGACGGCGAACTAGTGTCGCTGTCTAATCGTGTGCTGCTTGAGCAGCGTGTCAATAGCCGCTAACCGCACAAAAGCTGTTAATGTATGCCGCCGCAAAAATCGGCCCCAGGGGCTGAGCGGCGACATTGACCTGACTGTCGGCCAGATCCGTTTTGAATAAAGTCTATTCGCCGCCCATGCGTTACGACCCCCGCGAGCTCACCGACGAGGAGTTGGTGGCGCGTTCGCATGAGGAGCTGTTTCATGTTACCCGCGCCTATGAGGAGCTCATGCGGCGCTACCAACGGACCCTGTTCAACGTCTGTGCACGTTATCTGGGGAACGATCGGGATGCTGACGATGTCTGTCAGGAGGTCATGCTGAAAGTGTTGTACGGCCTGAAGAATTTCGAGGGCAAATCGAAGTTCAAGACCTGGCTCTACAGCATCACCTACAACGAATGTATCACCCAGTACCGCAAGGAGCGTCGCAAGAGAAGGTTGATGGATGCCCTGAGCCTGGACCCCGTCGAAGAGGCGTCCGAGGACAAGGCTCCGAAACCGGAAGAAAAAGGCGGGCTGGATAAATGGCTGGTGTATGTGAACCCGATCGACCGGGAAATTCTGGTGCTACGTTTTGTCGCAGAGCTGGAGTTTCAGGAGATCGCCGACATCATGCACATGGGCCTGAGCGCCACGAAAATGCGTTACAAGCGTGCGCTCGACAAGCTTCGTGAGAAATTTGCGGACTCGGCTGAAACTTAGTCCTACGCAAATGGCTCAAACGAATCGGCAAGGTCTGCTAGACTTGCCGTCGAGTTGTCCCCCGGTTTTTGGTGGGGCGGCTTAACTATCACCAGATGGGGATTTAACGGATGAAATTGAAAAACACCTTGGGCTTGGCCATTGGTTCGCTCGTAGCCGCCACCTCGATTGGCGCTATGGCACAAGGCCAAGGCGCCGTCGAAACCGAGATCTTCTACAAGAAGGAGTTCTTCGACAGCCAGCGCGACTTCAAGAACGACGGCAACCTGTTCGGCGGCTCGATCGGTTACTTCCTGACCGACGACGTTGAACTGCGTCTGGGCTACGACGAAGTTCACAACGCTCGTGGCGACGACGGCAAGAACATCAAGGGCTCGAACACTGCCCTGGATGCCGTTTACCACTTCAACAACCCATACGACGCTATCCGTCCGTACGTTTCGGCTGGTTTCTCCCACCAGTCGCTGGGCCAGACCGGCCGTGGCGGTCGTGACCACTCCACCTTCGCCAACGTTGGCGCTGGCGCCAAGTGGTACATCACCGACATGTTCTACGCCCGTGCCGGCGTTGAAGCCCAGTACAACATCGACAAAGGTGACACCGAGTGGGCACCGAGCGTCGGCGTTGGCCTGAACTTCGGCGGTAGCCCGAAGCAGTCCGCAGCTCCTGCTCCTGCTCCGGTTGCCGAAGTCTGCACCGACAGCGACAACGACGGCGTCTGCGACAACGTCGACAAGTGCCCTGACACCCCGGCCAACGTCACCGTTGACGCCGACGGCTGCCCGGCTGCCGCTGAAAACGTCCGCGTTGAGCTGGACGTGAAGTTCGACTTCGACAAGTCGGTCGTCAAGCCTAACAGCTACGGCGACATCAAGAACCTGGCTGACTTCATGAAGCAGTACCCACAAACCACCACCGTGGTTGAAGGTCACACTGACTCCGTAGGTCCAGACGCTTACAACCAGAAGCTGTCCGAGCGTCGTGCCAATGCTGTCAAGCAGGTTCTGACCCAGCAGTACGGCATCGAATCCAACCGTGTTGACTCGGTTGGCTACGGTGAGACCCGTCCAGTTGCTGACAACGCCACCGAAGCTGGCCGCGCCGTTAACCGTCGCGTAGAAGCTCAGGTAGAAGCCCAGGCCAAGTAATTGGTTTGATGCTTCACGAAAAACCCGGCCTCGGCCGGGTTTTTCTTTGCCTGGAATTTGGGTATGCCAAACGGGCCTGCACCTCGGTGCCCTGCTTTTGTAGGAGCGGGCTTGCCCGCGAAGAATCCCGCCCAGGCTTACCCTTTAAGCACGATGTACAGCAGCACCAGGTTCAACACCATCGACAGCAGCGCCAAGGTTCGCCAGACTTTCAGCGGCTCGCGCTCCAGCAGGGGACGAGGGCGCATGGCCAACTCCTGGCGGTCACCGCGTTCGAGCAGCAGCAACCATTGTTCGGCGGTCTCGAAACGTTGTGCAGGGTCCACCGAGACAGCCTTTTCCAGGCTACGCTGCAACCATTCAGGCAGGTCGGGGCGATAGCGCGCAGCATTGACCGGCGTACTGAAGCGTGGGCGCTGGAACGCCTCGATTTCACCGTAGGGGTAGTGCCCGGTCAGCAGGTAGTACAACGTCACGCCAGCGGCGTAGAGATCCTGGCGGGCTGTCGGCGGCTCGCCATCGAAGGCTTCCGGGGCAATGAACGAGGGGGTGCCGGGCAGATCGTGCGGCTGATCCTCTGACAGGCCCGGGCAGTACGCCAGGCCGAAATCCAGCACGCGTAGTTGGCCATCCGCCCCTAGATGCAGGTTTTCCGGCTTGATGTCGCGGTGCAGCAGGTTGCGCCGGTGCAGCACGCCCACTGCCTGCAGCAGTTGGCGTGTCAGCTCCAGCCATTGGGGCAGTGGCAAGGGCCCATGTTCGGCGAACAGGCTGGCAAGCGTCTGGCCCGGATACTGGCGCATGAGGTAGTACAGGTGCTGGCGCTGGCTGGCGGCATGCACCTCAGGGAAGTGTCGGCCAGCGACCCGGCGCAGAAACCACTCTTCGAGCAGCAGCCGCTGAGCAGCGCCCTGATCGGTTTCGCGCGCCGGTGGAAGGGTCTTGAGCAGCCATGCCTGGCCCTGGGTATCCTTGACCCGGTAGAGCAGTGATTGCCGGCTCTGGGCGAGCAGCCCTTCGACACACCAGCCATCGATGCGCTGGCCCGTCCGCAGGGCGTTCGGTATCGGCCATTCCTGCAACTGCGCAAGGGTATCGCCCAGATTCGCCGAGCCCGGCTGTTCGACCCTGACCAGCAACGCGCTGGCGTTGTCCTGGCTGCCGCAAAGGTGCGCGCTGGCGACCAGAGTATCGGCGGCCACCTGCAGGTCAGGCTGCTCGCGCAGGATCGACTGGATCTGCTGATCGCTCAGGCTCGACCAGACACCATCGCTGAGCAGCACGAAGCACTCGCCCGGCTGCAGTTCGCCTTCCCGGTAATCGACCAACAGGTGCTGGTCCAGACCCAAGGCGCGCTTGAGCACATGATGCATTCCTGGCTGGTCCCAGACATGGTCATCGCTCAGGCACGACAGGCGACCGTCGTGCCAGCGGTAGGCGCGGCAGTCGCCGACATGGGCGAGGGTGAACCGCTTGCCGCGCAGCACCAGGGCGGTCAGCGTGGTCAGCAGCGGCTGGCCGTTGCCCTGGGCGCGCAGCCAGCGGTTCTGCGCCAGCAGCAGGCGATCCAGGGCCTGGGCCACACCCCAGGTGGCGGGAGTGGAATAGTAGTCCAGTGCCAAGGCCTGCAGGCTGGCCCTGGCCGCCAGGCCACCATCGGCGCACTGGCTGACGCCATCGGCGAGGGCGAACAGGTAGCCCTTGCTGGCGGCCAGCTCTGCAGCCGGGGTGACCAGGCGCAGAGCGTCCTGGTTTTCCGGGCGCGGGCCGGTGGCGCTGGCCTGGGCGAACGCCAGTTGCAAGCTCACGGGGTCAGACCCGCGCGGCCGTCACGGCAGCCGAACCCCAGGTGGTGCGCCAGCGACGCTTGACCCCATACAGGCCGAACCAGGCCAGCAACCCCAGGCTGGCGAACAGCCACAGGCCAAGTTGATAGTCGCCGGTGTGCTGCTTGATTGCACCCAGGCCTGCCGCCAGCAGGAAGCCGCCGATGCCACCGGCCATGCCGATCAGGCCGGTCATGACACCGATTTCCTGGCGGAAGCGTTGCGGCACCAACTGGAACACCGCGCCATTGCCAGCGCCCAGGCCAAGCATGGCGCTGACGAACAGGGCCAGGGCTGCTGCGGCGCTGGGCAGGTTGAAGCCGACTGCAGCGATGCACACCGCTGCCACACTGTACATCCCGAGCAAGGTGCGGATGCCACCGAAACGGTCGGCGAGGGCACCACCCAGCGGACGCATGAGGCTGCCGGCGAACACGCAGGCTGCCGTGTAGTAGCCTGCGGTGATCGGGCTCAGGCCATACTGGTCGCTGAAGTAGCCCGGCAGGGCGCTGGCCAGGCCGATGAATCCACCGAAGGTGACACTGTAGAAAAACATGAACCACCAGCTGTCACGGTCGCCCAAGGCCTTGAAATAGTCGGCCATGGCCTTGGGCTTGGGGCGCTGCGGGGCATTGCGTGCCAGCAGTGCAAAGGCCACGAGGGTGATCAACAGCGGGATGACGGCGAAACCGAACACGTTGTTCCAGCCAAAGCTTGCGGCCAGCACCGGGGCGAGCAGGGCGGCGAACACCGTCCCGGAGTTGCCCGCACCGGCGATGCCCATGGCCTTGCCTTGGTGCTGGGGCGGGTACCACTGCGACGCCAACGGCAGCGACACGGCGAACGAGGCGCCTGCGACGCCGAGGAACACGCCCAGCAGCAACGCTTGTTCGTAACTGTGAACGCCCATGAACCAGGCACAGGCCAGGGCGACGATCACGACCACCTGCCCAATCAGGCCGGCAGTCTTGGGTGACAGGCGGTCGACCAGCATGCCCATGATAAAGCGCAATACGGCACCGGCCAGAATGGGCGTTGCGACCATCAGGCCCCGTTGCTGCGCACTCAGTTGCAGGTCGGCGGAGATCTGCACCGCCAAGGGACCCAGCAGGTACCAGACCATGAAGCTCAGGTCGAAGTAGAGGAAGGCGGCAAACAGCGTAGGCACATGCCCGGATTTCCAGAAGCTCGTATTCATTGAACACCTCGCGCAGCTTGCAACGGTTGTCGTGCCCTGCCTGCGCAGGGCGGAAACGAAAAAGACGTCGCTACCCGATCCACCAGGGTGGAGGGGAGAGCGACGTCTTTGTCGGGATGATGTGGCAACCGCCGTTGGCTACCTGTGGTATTGGCTGAGCAAGAGCCGGGCCAACATCGACTCAGCCAAGCATTTCGGACATGGCGATGATCTGCTCGGCCACCTGAATCAACTTCTGCTGGCGGCTCATGGCCTGGCGACGCATCAGGGTGTAGGCCTGCTCTTCATTGCAGTCTTTCATCTTCATCAGCAGGCCCTTGGCCTGTTCGATGCGCTTGCGTTCGGCCAGTTGCTGGTCGCGAGCCAGCAGTTGCGCCTTGAGCGCCTGGTCGCTCTCGAAGCGAGCCATGGCCACGTCGAGAATCGGCTGCAGGCGCGCCGCATGGATGCCTTCGACGATGTAGGCGCTGACGCCGGCCTGGATCGCCTGGCGCATCACCCCCGGATCATGCTCGTCGGTAAACAGTACGATTGGCCGTGGCTGATCCCGGCTGACCAGCACCACCTGCTCCATCACATCGCGACCCGGTGACTCGGTATCGATCAGCACAACATCCGGACGCACCGTTTCGACGCAGCTGGGCAGGTCGATGGTCAGCCCCGGCGCCTCGATCACATCGAAGCCGGATTCGATCAAGGCGGCCTTGAGGCGGCCAACCTTCTTCTCGGTATCATCGATCAGCAGAACACGCAGCATGGTGGCCACCTTCACGAACCAACCCGCACGTGCGGGGCATCATCCAGAGCGTGCAGGCGGAAACTGCGGGCATAGGCATGGGGATCGCTGCCGTCCCAGCGGATGCCGTCGATCAGCAGGCTGCTGCGCATCGGTGCGTCGGCGCAGGACACGCCCACGGCCTGGGCTGCTTCGCGGTAAAGCGTCAGTTGCTGTACGCGAGAGGCCACTGCCAGGTAGTCCGGGTCCTCGCGCAGCAGGCCCCAGCGGCGGAATTGGGTCATGAACCACATGCCGTCGGACAGATAGGGCAGGTTCGCCCGACCTTGGTCATGCACGCGCAGGGCGTGACGATCCTGCCATCGATTGCCCAGCCCGTCGTGGTAGTCGCCGAGCAGGCGCGGCTCGATGTTGCTGGCTGGCGTATCCAGGTAGGCCCTGCCGCTGAGCAGTTGCGCCGTGCCCCGGCGATTTTCCGGGCTTTGCTCGATGAAGCGGCTGGCGGCGAGTATCGCCTTGACCAGCGCGCGGGCGCTGTTGGGGTAGTGCTCGACGAAGGCGCGGGTGCTGGCCAGGACCTTTTCCGGATGGTCCGGCCAGATCGATTGACTGGTGGCCAGGGTGAAGCCCTGGTCCTGTGCCACGGCGTCTGCCGACCAGGGTTCGCCAGCACAGAAGCCGTCAATGCGCCCGGCCTGCAGGTGCGCGACCATCTGTGCCGGTGGCACCACCACGCTGTCGACATCGTGCAGCGGGTGGATGCCCTGGCTGGCCAGCCAATAGTACAACCACACGGCATGGGTGCCGGTGGGAAACATCTGGGCGAAGGTCAGGCGTGCGCCA
>NZ_JBNFMU010000168.1:0-10397 GCF_049942315.1 Pseudomonas wayambapalatensis | reverse complement strand
GGGTGGGGGGGTGGGTGGTTTTGTTGTGGCCCTATGGGCGGGCGGGTTTTTTTGGGGGGGTTTTCCTCCCCCCCGATGAGGCCTAAAAGGTCAGTGACTCTGTCCATGCCAGGGTACGAGGCGGCGCTGCAGGGCGCGCAGGCCCATCTCCAGGGCAAAGGCGATCAGCGCGATCAGCAGGATGCCCAGCACTACCACATCGGTGACCAGGAACTGCGCGGCTGACTGCACCATGAAGCCCAGGCCGCTGGTGGCGGCGATCAGTTCGGCGGCGACCAGGGTCGACCAGCCGACCCCCAGGCCGATGCGAATGCCGGTGAGGATGTCAGGCAAGGCGCTGGGCAGGATCACATGGCGAATCAGTTGCACCTTGCTCGCCCCCAGCGACTGCGCGGCGCGCAGCTTGGCCGGGTCGACGGTGCGCACGCCGGTGGCGGTGGCGATGGCGATCGGGGCGAAGATCGCCAGGTAGATCAGCAGCACTTTCGACAGCTCGCCGATCCCGCACCAGATCACGATCAGCGGCAGGTAGGCCAGCGGCGGTATCGGTCGGTAGAACTCGATCAGTGGGTCGAGGATACCGCGAGCCACGCGGTTGTAGCCGATGGCGATGCCGACCGGAATCGCGGTCAGGGTCGCCGCCAGCAACGCCACGCCGATGCGGCCCAGGCTCGCGCCCAGGTGCTGCCAGAGGCTGGCGTCCATGTAGCCCTGGGTCAGCAGTACCCAGGCCTTGGCCAGGATGTCGCCGGGGGCGGGCAGGAACAGTGGCTCGACCCAGCCGGCAGCGGTCACCAGCCACCAGACCAGCAGCAGGCTGGCCAGGGTCAGGACGCTGATCCAGCGGGTCGGCAGCGGGCGGCGGGTCTTCACCGCCGAGGCGGTGCGGGTGTCGGTTTTGCCGGCGACCGGCAGGTCCAGGCTGCTCATGCGGACTCCTCGCGACGGGCGGCACGTTGGGAAAACACCCGCGACAGCACGTGCTCGCGGGTTTCGATGAAGCGCGGGTCGGACTTGATCGCCCGCGCTGGTTCGCCCGCGGCGTAGCGCTGGCCGAAGTCCAGTCGCAGGCGCTCGACCACGCGCCCGGGATTAGGGGCCAGCAACACCAGTTCGCTGGCCAGGAACACGGCTTCCTCGATGTCGTGGGTGATCAGGAACACTGGCTTTGCGGTGCGCTGCCAGACCTGCAGCAACAGCTCCTGCATCTGCTCGCGGGTGAAGGCATCGAGGGCGCCGAAGGGTTCGTCCATCAGCAGTACGCGTGGGTCGGCAGCCAGGGCGCGGGCCAGGCCCACGCGCTGTTTCTGTCCGCCGGAAAGCTGCCAGATGCGCCGGTCGCCGAACCCGGCCAGATCGACCAGTGCCAGCATCTCGCGCGCCTTGGCTTCACGCTGCGCGCGAGGGACGCCGGCCAGCTCCAGGCCAAAAGCGACATTGCCGAGCACGTCCTGCCAGGGCAGCAGGGCGTCATCCTGAAACACCACGCCGCGGTCGGCACCCGGGCCTTGCACGGGCGCACCGTCGAGGGTGATGCGCCCGCTGCTGGGCGGGACGAAGCCAGCGATGAGATTGAGCAGCGAGGTCTTGCCGCTGCCGGAGGGCCCGAGGGCGACCAGCAGTTGGCGTGGCCCCAGCGTCAGGTTGATGTCATCCAGCACCGGGGTGGTGGCGCCGGGGTACTGTGCGCTGATGCGCTCCAGCTCGAGCAAGGCCATGATGGGCTCCGGTTCGGGGCGCAGGGCGCCCCTGGGTTCGATCGGTTGGGCAGGTGCTTCAGTCGGGAAGGAACTTGGCCGTTACGTACGGCGAGTAATCCGGCAGCACCGCCTCGACCTTGCCTTGCTCCTTGAGGAAGGTCGCGGTGTCGGTCAGCGCCTGGGTGGTAGGCGCGCCCAGCGCCACGCTCTGGTCGGCGGCCAACGGGTAGACGTTGCCCTCCAGCAGGCCGGGGATATCGCCGGTCTTGGCGCCGGACAGCTTGGCCAGCTTGTTCACGTTGTCTGGATTGGCCAGCCAGGCTTTCGGGTCCTTGCGGTAGTCGGCGTAGGCGTCGAGGGTGACCTTGGCGAACGACTTGACGATCTCCGGGTGCTTCTCGGCGAAGTCCTTGCGCACGATCCAGGCATCGAAGGTCGGGGCGCCTTTCTTTGCCAGTTCGCCAGAGGTGATCAGCACCTTGCCGTTTTCCTTGGCCACGCCCAGCGCCGGGTCCCAGACGTAGGTGGCGTCGATGTCGCCGCGTTTCCAGGCGGCGATGATCGCAGGCGGCGCGAGGTTGAGGATCTGCACCTTGGCCGGGTCGATGTTCCAGCTCTTGAGCGCCGCCAGCAGGCTGTAATGGCCCGTGGAGACGAAGGGCACGGCGACTTTCCTGCCGATCAGGTCCTGTGGGGTCTTGATGCTGTCGCGGGCGACCAGCGCTTCACCGGCGCCGATCTGGGTGGCGATGAGGAACGTCTCCACCGGCACCTTGCGGGTGGTCGCGGCAGCCAGCGGGCTGGAGCCCAGGTAGCCGATCTGCACGTCGCCGGAGGCCACGGCGGCGATGATGTCGGCACCGTTGTCGAATTTGCGCCAGTCGATGCTGGCGTGGCTGGCTTTTTCATAGCTGCCATCGGCCTGGGCCACCTTGGCCGGATCTACGGTGGTCTGGTAGGCCACGGTCAGGTCGGCGGCCTGGGCGAACCAGCTGGCGGTGGCCAGGGTCAGCGCGGCGAACAGGCGCAGGGGGGCGTGGGGGATCATGATCGAACCTCTCGTCAGGCATCGGGTGATGAATGACGCGAAGACTAAATGATCTAAGAATTACAAAATAAATAACTTTTCAGAATTAGCTTAGGAGACAACGCGCTTAGCGCACGCGCCTGTCGGACGGAAGGTTGTGAAATTTTTGTGAAAGGCTACGCTTTCACAACTTTTCACGGAGCGCCCTCTGGCAAAGGGCTGCAGATAACCGGAAGCTATGAGCAAGGGACGCCAATACACCAAATGACGCTGAAGGTTCCGTATTTATTCCGGAAAAATCTGACGATTTCATAAAACGGTCATTTTGGATTTATAGGATTGTCATTATCCTGTAGCGCAGGTGCATTAGACCAAAGTCGTGAAATCTCCGGTAACGATTGACTTACCAGTCACACTTTGGTGCTAAATCGCTTACCCGTGGCGAGGGGGGCAGCAGATCCCCCCGCCTTGAGAGTACAAAAATTAGAACGTAGAGGAGCAAAGCATGTACAAGTCTAGCCTGGCTCTGGCCGTGGCACTGGGGGTTCTCGCCCAACAAGCGGGCGCCGCTGGCTTCATCGAAGACAGCAAGGTATCCATCAGCTCGCGCACCATGTACTTCAACAACGACGACCATGAAGTTCGCACGAACGCTCAAGGTCGTAACGGTGACCAGCGCGAAACCGCCCAAGGTTTCAAGCTCGACTACCTGTCCGGCTTCACCCAAGGCACCGTTGGTTTCGGTGTCGACGTTCAAGCTCTCTGGGGTATCCACCTCGATGGCGGCCGTGGCCGTCACCCGGATAACAACACCTTCTTCCCAAGCGACAGCGACGGCTCTGCCGTGAGCCAGTGGGCTCGCATCGGTGGTAACGCCAAGGCTCGCTTCTCCAAGACCGAAGTCCACTACGGCAGCGCCCTGGCGCCAAACCTGCCGATCCTGGTCTCCAACGACGGTCGTCTGCTGCCGCAAACCTTCGAGGGCGGTACCGTCCAGTCGAAGGAAATCGACAACGTCACCCTCAACGCGGGCCAGCTGACCCACGCCATGGGCCGTGCCTCGAGCAACCGCACCGGCCTGTCCGTTGGCGGCGCTTACCGCGACAGCAACAAGTTCCAGTTCGCCGGCGGCGACTGGAAGGTCACCAAAGACCTGACCCTGCAGTACTACTACTCGAACCTGGAAGACTTCTACAAGCAGCACTTCCTGGGTCTGACCCACGTCTACCAGATCGCCAACGATCAGTCGTTCAAGACCGACCTGCGCTGGTTCAAGAGCAGCAGCGACGGCAAGAACGGCGAAGCCGGCTACACCTTCAACAACAACGGTGGCTATGCCAAGAACGCAGGCGAGGTCGACAACAAGACCTGGTCCGCGATGTTCACCTACACCATCGGCGGCCACGCAATCATGCTGGGTCACCAACAGGTTGGCGACGACGGCGGTTTCGTCTGGCTGAACCAGGGTAACGTGCGCAAGGACGGCAGCACCTCGCCGCTGGAAGGCAACGGTGGCTCGAGCTTCTACCTGTTCACCGACAGCATGATCAACCAGTTCGCCCGCGCTGGCGAGAACACCACTTTCGGTCAGTACTCCTATGACTTCGCACGTCTGGGCGTACCGGGCCTGAAGGCATCCGTGGCCTACCTGCGCGGTGATGACGTCAAGAACGCCCGCACCAGCGGCACCTACAGCGAGTGGGAGCGCGACGCGCGTATCGACTACGTACTGCAGGAAGGCACCCTCAAGGGCCTGGGCGTCAGCCTGCGTCACGGTACCTACCGTGGCGGCGGCGAGAGCATCAACGATGCCGATCAGACTCGTCTGATCTTCAACTACACTTACAACTTCATGTAAGTCGTAGCTGCAACGAAAGAGCCTCGCCTGGTGCGAGGCTTTTTTGTGTGTGCAAATTCGTATTCTTTCTGGTTATAAATAAATCAGTATTCATTCTTTTTATTTTTAATCGGAAGCAGGCACATTGAATCCCACAAGGCCAGACACAGCACAGGAGCCGCTTCCATGAGCCTCAAACTCGGCGACATCGCCCCCGACTTCGAACAGGATTCCAGCGCCGGCAAGATCCGTTTCCATGAGTGGCTGGGCAACAGCTGGGGTGTGCTGTTCTCCCACCCGGCCGACTTCACCCCGGTGTGCACCACCGAACTGGGCCTGACCGCCAAGCTCAAGGATGAGTTCGCCAAGCGCGGCGTCAAGGCTATCGCACTGTCGGTGGACCCGGTCGACTCGCACCACAAGTGGATCGATGACATCAACGAGACCCAGAACACCGTGGTCAACTTCCCGATCATCGCCGATGCCGATCGCAAGGTGTCTGACCTGTACGACCTGATCCACCCAAATGCCAACGACACCCTTACCGTACGCTCGCTGTTCGTGATCGACCCGAACAAGAAGGTACGCCTGACCATCACCTATCCAGCCAGCACAGGGCGCAACTTCAACGAAATCCTGCGGGTGATCGATTCGTTGCAACTGACCGACAACTATAAGGTCGCCACCCCAGGTAACTGGCAGGACGGTGACGAAGTGGTGATCGTGCCTTCGCTGAAGGATGAGGACGAGATCAAGCAGCGCTTCCCGAAAGGTTATCGGGCCGTCAAACCCTATCTGCGCCTCACCCCGCAACCCAATCGTTGAATCCTCGTTGCATTGCTCTTAGCCATAGCAGGGATTTCGGGCCGTTTCGACGGCCTTTTTTTATGCCCGCTTTTTGTGGGAGCGGGCTGGCCCGCGAAACGGGCGAGGTCAAAACGCTATATCTCCATAACGCATAAACAAATAAAAAAATATGATTTATAGATATATGTGGCGAGCTGCTAATGTCGGAGTCATTCACTGGGGCCACACCCCGGAACCGAATTTAAGGAAGCGCTGCAATGCTGGTTGTTTCGATAGGTGGTAGCCCCAGTACCCGTTCACGTTCCGGCGTGCTGCTCGAGCGTTCGCGCCAGTGGTTGCAGGATCGTGGTGTGGAGGTGGTGACCTTCCAGGTGCGCGAGTTTCCGGCAGAAGACCTGCTCCACGCACGTTTCGACAGCCCACAGGTGCAGCACTTCCAGCAACTGGTAGCCCAGGCTGATGGGCTGGTGGTGTCGACCCCGGTGTACAAGGCATCGTTCGCCGGGGCCCTGAAGACCTTGCTCGACCTGCTGCCCGAGCGCGCGCTGGAACACAAGGTGGTCCTGCCGATCGCTACCGGCGGCAGCATCGCCCACATGCTGGCGGTGGATTACGCATTGAAGCCTGTGCTGTCGGCACTCAAGGCGCAGGAGACCCTTCAAGGGATCTTCGCCGACGACAGCCAGGTCGCTTACGCCGAAGGCAATCGCCCGGCACAGTTGGCCGAGGCCCTGGAGGCCCGCCTGCTGGACTCGCTGGAAACCTTTCACAGTGCCTTGGCGCGTCGGCCCAAGCCGGTCGCTCCAGGTGTACTCAACGAACGCCTGATCAGTGCTCGCTGGAGCATCTGAACGACCCCGCAAATGCGTCACCGTTTTTCCACCTTACTCGCCCGACAACGAGGCAAGCAGGTGCAACCCGAACCTCATTCGCACAGGAGAGCGCCATGCGCACAGTCTTCTTGCGTCGTGGTCTGGTCGCCCTGTTTGCGGCGGCTGTGTCCTTCGGCGCCATCACCCAAGCCCAGGCCGAGAGCCTGCGCATCGGTTACCAGAAATACGGCACCCTGGTGCTGCTCAAGGCCAAGGGCTCGCTGGAAAAGCGCCTGAAGGAACAGGGCATCGACGTGCAATGGACCGAGTTCCCCGGTGGCCCGCAGCTGCTCGAAGGGCTGAACGTCGGCTCGATCGATTTCGGTGTCACCGGCGAAACGCCGCCCGTCTTCGCCCAGGCCGCCGGTGCCGACCTGCTCTACGTGGCCTATGAGCCGCCTGCGCCGCACAGCGAGGCGATCCTCGTGCCCAAGGGCTCGCCGATCCAGTCGGTGAAGGAGCTCAAAGGCAAGAAAGTCGCACTGAACAAAGGCTCCAACGTGCACTACCTGCTGGTCCGCGCCCTTGAGGACGCCGGCCTGAAATACAGCGACATCCAGCCCGTTTACCTACCGCCTGCCGATGCCCGCGCCGCGTTCGAGCGTGGCAGCGTCGATGCCTGGGTGATCTGGGACCCGTACCAGGCGGCTGCCGAACAGCAGTTGCAGGCCCGTACCCTGCGTGATGGCAAGGACCTGGTCGACAACCACCAGTTCTACCTGGCTACCCGCAGTTACGCGACCCAGCACCCGGCGGTGATCAGCACCCTCATCGACGAGGTGCGCGCCGTGGGCGAGTGGTCCCAGGCCAACCCGCAGCAAGTGACCGACCAGGTCGCGCCGCTGCTCGGCCTGCCGGCCGACATCACCCTGACCTCGGTCAAGCGCCAGGGCTACGGCGCCGCGCCGCTGACCCCGGAGGTGATCGCCGCGCAACAGAAGATCGCCGACACCTTCCAGGCCCTGAAGCTGATTCCCAAGCCCTTGAGCATCAAGGACGTGATCTGGACCCCACCGGCCAAGGTCGCCAGCGCGCCTTGAACGATTCGCCTGCGCCGCAGCATCGCTGCGGCTTGAGCCCCCCTTGAGGAGACAACTCCAATGAGCCTTAACATTTTCTGGTTCCTCCCCACCCACGGCGACGGCAAGTACCTGGGTACCACCGAAGGCGCACGCGCCGTCGATCACGGCTACCTGACCCAGATCGCCCAGGCGGCCGATCGCCTGGGTTTCGGTGGCGTGCTGATCCCTACCGGTCGTTCCTGCGAGGACTCCTGGCTGGTCGCGGCGTCACTGATTCCGGTGACGCAGAACCTGAAGTTCCTGGTCGCTCTGCGCCCGGGCATCATTTCGCCGACCGTGGCCGCCCGCCAGGCCGCGACTCTGGATCGCCTGTCCAATGGCCGGGCGCTGTTCAACCTGGTGACCGGTGGTGATCCGGACGAGCTGGCCGGCGATGGTCTGCACCTGAACCACCAGGAGCGCTACGAAGCCTCGGTCGAGTTCACGCGCATCTGGCGCAAGGTGCTGGAAGGCGAAGTGGTCGACTACGACGGCAAGCACATCCAGGTGAAGGGCGCCAAGCTGCTCTATCCACCGATCCAGCAGCCGCGCCCGCCGCTGTATTTCGGCGGTTCGTCCGAGGCCGCACAAGACCTCGCCGCCGAGCAGGTCGAGCTGTACCTGACCTGGGGTGAGCCCCCGGCTGCAGTGGCGGAGAAGATCGCCGCGGTGCGCGAGAAAGCCGCTGCGCAAGGCCGCGAAGTGCGCTTCGGTATCCGCCTGCATGTGATCGTGCGGGAAACCAACGAAGAAGCCTGGGCTGCCGCCGATCGACTGATTTCGCACCTGGACGATGACACCATCGCCCGCGCCCAGGCCTCGCTGGCGCGCTTCGATTCGGTTGGCCAGCAACGCATGGCGGCCTTGCACAACGGCAACCGCGACAAGCTCGAAGTCAGCCCCAATCTGTGGGCGGGCGTCGGCCTGGTACGAGGCGGCGCCGGTACCGCGCTGGTGGGCGATGGCCCGACGGTCGCGGCGCGGGTCAAGGAATACGCCGACCTGGGCATCGATACCTTCATCTTCTCCGGTTATCCACACTTGGAAGAGTCCTACCGCGTCGCCGAGCTGCTGTTCCCGCACCTGGACGTGCAGCGCCCGGAGCAGGCCAAGGCCGGGGGCTATGTGAGCCCGTTCGGTGAAATGGTCGCCAACGACATCCTGCCCAAGTCCGTGTCGCAGAGCTGAGGGCCAGGCCATGAGTCGTGCAACTTCCTCCACCCTGACACAGCGCCTGGCGCCATGGGCCTTGCCCGTGCTGCTGCTGGCGGTGTGGCAGCTGGCGGTCAGCGCTGGATGGCTGTCCACGCGCATCCTGCCGGCACCGAGCGCTGTGGTCAGCGCCGGTGTCGAACTGGTGCGCAGCGGCGAGATCTGGACTCACCTGGCGATCAGTGGCTGGCGCGCCGGTGTGGGCTTTCTGATCGGCGGCAGCATCGGTCTGTTGCTGGGGTTCGTCACCGGCCTTTCGAACTGGGGTGAACGCCTGCTCGACAGCTCGGTGCAGATGATCCGCAACGTGCCGCACCTGGCGCTGATCCCGCTGGTGATCCTGTGGTTCGGCATCGACGAGTCGGCGAAGATCTTCCTGGTCGCGCTGGGCACGCTGTTCCCGATCTACCTGAACACCTACCACGGCATCCGTAATGTCGACCCGGCGCTGGTGGAAATGGCGCGCAGCTATGGCCTGTCCGGTTTCTCGCTGTTCCGCCAGGTGATCCTGCCCGGTGCGCTGCCTTCGATCCTGGTCGGTGTGCGCTTTGCCCTGGGCTTCATGTGGCTGACCCTGATCGTTGCCGAGACCATCTCGGCCAATGCCGGCATCGGTTACCTGGCGATGAACGCCCGTGAATTCCTGCAAACCGACGTGGTGGTCCTGGCCATCGTCATGTACGCCGTGCTCGGCAAGCTCGCCGACCTCGCCGCCCGTGGCCTGGAGCGTGCCTGGCTGCGCTGGCACCCCGCCTACCAGGTGGCGAAGAAGGAGGGCGCATGACCGTGCTCAAGGAACAACCGCCGCGCCTGCTGCGTGGCATCCCGCTGGCCGCCAACGGCCTGCGCAAGACGTTCGGCAAGCGTGAAGTGCTGCGCGGTATCGACCTGCACATCCCGGCAGGCCAGTTCGTCGCCATCGTTGGCCGCTCCGGCTGTGGCAAGAGCACCTTGTTGCGCCTGCTGGCCGGTCTGGACCAACCCAGCGCCGGCGAGCTGCTGGCCGGTGCCGCGCCGCTGGCCGATGCCCGCGAGGAAACCCGTCTGATGTTCCAGGACGCCCGTCTGCTGCCCTGGAAGAAGGTGATCGACAACGTCGGCCTGGGCTTGTCCGGAGACTGGCGGCCACGCGCGGTGCAAGCGCTGGAAGAGGTCGGCCTGGCCGATCGTGCCAATGAATGGCCAGCTGCGCTGTCCGGCGGGCAGAAGCAGCGCGTGGCCCTGGCCCGCGCGCTGATCCACCAGCCACGCCTGCTGCTGCTCGACGAACCACTGGGTGCACTGGATGCCCTGACGCGAATCGAAATGCAGCAACTGATCGAGCGCCTCTGGCGCGAACACGGCTTCACCGTGCTGTTGGTCACCCACGACGTCAACGAGGCCGTCGCCGTGGCCGACCGGGTGATCCTGATCGAGGACGGCGAGGTCGGTCTGGACCTCACCGTCGACCTGGCAAGGCCGCGGGCGCGTGGTTCGCACCGCCTGGCGGCGCTGGAAAGCGAAGTGCTCAACCGTGTCCTGTCCGTCCCTGGCACGCCGCCCGAGCCGGAACCTGTAGCCCCTTTGCCCACGCAACTGCGTTGGGCCCACTGAATCTGCGAAGCCAATCAAAGGAATCAAGCCATGACCATCAAAGCGATCAACGTCCGCAACCAGTTCAAAGGCACCGTCAAAGAAATCCTCGAAGGCCCGGTACTGTCGGAAATCGACGTGCAGACCGCCTCCGGCATCGTCACTTCGGTGATCACTACGCGTTCCGTGCGCGAGCTGGAACTTCAGGTTGGCAGTGAAGTGATTGCCTTCGTGAAATCCACCGAGGTGTCCATCGCCAAGCTGTGATGGCGTTCGACTCCCGGGCCGTGTGAAGGCTTTCGCGGGGAA